>DATAJQ010000139.1:0-4718 GCA_036262095.1 Chitinophagaceae bacterium
ATTGAACTTACTTTCCTGATCTGTGATCAGCGTTAACCAATCATTTTTTGCCCGGTCTCCAACAAGACCGGGCTTTGTTTTTTGTGTTCATCCTGAATCGGTTATAAAGTAAAACAGCCTGATCTCCAACGGCTAACAAAAATGTTTTTCTGTAAATTCTTAATTAAACGTTTGTTTAAATTTAAACAACTGTTTAATTTGCGGCGGATTTCAACCACAGTAATTATGTCAGCATACAATGAAAAGCAGATACAGATCATGGAGGCGGCGGAAAAGCTCTTCGCTGATAAAGGTTTCGAAGGAACTTCTGTCAGGGATATAGCTGAAGATGCTGGAGTGAACCAGGCCATGATATCCTATTATTTTGGCTCCAAGGAAAAACTGATGGAAGCCATGTTTACTTACCGCGGCACTTCATCCTTATTGCAATTGGAGGAGATGGTGCAGGACAAAACATTAACGCCTATTCAAAAGGTGGATAAGCTGATCGACCGGTATATAGAGAAGCTGTTGACCAATCAATGTTTTCACCGCGTTGTGGTAAGGGAACAGATGGTCAATAACAACGGGTTTATCTCGGATAAGCTGCAGGAAATAAAAAGGCTTAACCAGGCGCTGATCAAAGAACTGATCGCCCAGGGGCAGCGCAATGGTGATTTTAAAAAGCATGTGGATATACCCTTGCTGATGATCACCCTCGTTGGGACTGTAAGCCACCTGATCACCACACAGCATTTTTACCGGGAAATAAATAACCTCCAGTCACTGACCGAAGAAGAATTTCAAAAACATATACGTAAGAAGTTAAGTCATCACCTGAAAGCAATATTTAAAGCAACATTGATGTATGAACAATAAAGTAATGCTCCTGCTGGGAGCTGTGATCCTGATGGCCTGTACCGGGCTGCAGGCGCAGGAGAAAAGATCCCTGAGCCTGCCTGAGGCGATTGATCTCAGTATCAAGAACAGTCACCAATTGAAGAACAGTCAGGCCAAAATAGAAGAAGCAACGGCCGCATTGAAGGAAGCGGTAGATAAAAAATTACCCGACGCAAGTGTATCCGGTTCTTACTTATGGCTCAATAATCCGAACATCACCATGAAAAACAAAGCCGACAATGGTGGCGGCTCTGGTAGTTCCGGGGAAACTCCTAAAGTGAACCAGGTGATGTATGGTCTCGCCAATGTATCACTGCCCATTTACCAGGGTGGACGGATCCGGTACGGGATCGAATCTTCCCGCTTGCTGGCAGAAGCTGCCAAACTGGATGCGGATTATGAAAAGGATGAGGTGATACAGAATACGATAGAAGCGTATATCAACTTATACAAGGCTGGCGCTGCAGTAAAACTGGTAAAAGAAAGCCTGGCCCAGTCGCAACAGAGGGTAAAAGAATTCTCAGACCTGGAAAAGAACGGGCTGCTTGCAAGAAATGATCTGTTGAAAGCAGAACTGCAGGCTTCCAATAAAGAGCTTTCGCTGGTTGATGCGCAGAACAATCTGCAACTGGCCAATGTGAACATGGACCTGCTGTTGGGCCTGCCTGATCAGACACAATTGGAACTGGATACAGAGCTGGTCAATCAACCGGCCCAATTGCAGCCGCTTGATGCTTATGTGCAATCAGCACTTACTAACCGGAAAGATGTTGCCTCTCTCGATCTGCAAAAGAAATCTGCAGAAAGCAGGGTGAAATCTACAAAAGGGGAAATGTATCCCAGTCTTAATGTAACGGGTGGTTATGTGGCTGCTAATATTCCCAATTTTATGTCGGTGACTAATGCTGTGAACGTGGGAGTAGGTGTTTCCTATAATATAGGATCCCTCTGGAAAACAAAGGCAAAAGTGCAGCAAAGCGAAGCGAGGGTAAAGCAACTTGTAGCGAACGAAGCTTTGCTTAACGACCAGGTACGTTTGCAGGTAAACAAAAATTATCTCGATGTTCTGAGCAATCAGAAAAAGGTGCAGGTATACCAAAAAGCCATTGAGCAGGCGGAAGAGAACTATCGCATCACCAAGAATAAATATGACAATAGCCTGGCCACTACTACCGATCTGCTGGATGCAGACGTAGCACAGCTCGAAGCCAAAGTGAACTATGTATATGCCAAAGCAGATGCAGTAGTGATGTACAATAATCTTTTGAAAACAGCAGGCATGCTTGATAATGCCAATAACAAATAATAAAGAAAAGAATCAATTCATTGATATGGAAACAACTCATGCAAAAGCGCCTAAAAAACGGAATCCGGTATTCATCATCATTCTCGCTGTGCTGGTGATCGGTGGTGGCTGGTTCGGTATTTCGAAATACCAGCATAGTCTTCATCATGAAGATACAGAGGATGCGCAGATCAGTGGCGATATCAGCCCTGTGATCCCCCGTGTATCAGGCTATGTTATGGATGTAAGGGTGAAGGACAACCAGCAGGTGAAGAAAGGCGACACCTTACTGGTACTGGACAACCGCGATTACACGATCAAAGTGAAACAGGCAGAAGCTGCGTTGCAGATCGCACGTACCAACCTGGGAACTGCCCAGGCCAGCACTTCAGCAGCACATGCAGGCATTGCTACCGCAAGAGCCTCTGTAGGCACTATTGATGCACAGATCGAAGCAGCTAAAGTGAATTTGTGGAGGGCCAGCCAGGATTATGAACGCTATGCCAACCTGATCAAAGATCATTCCATCACACAGCAGCAATTTGAACAGGCTTCTGCAGCCAAACAAAGTGCCGAGCGTCAGCTGGGTGTTCTGGAAGAGCAAAAGAAACAGGCATCAGAGCAAACCAATGCAGTAGCTGTACAAAGCAAGGCAACGGCTTCACAGATCAGCGTGGCTGATGCTACCATTCATCAGCGTGAAGTGGATGTGGATGCAGCCAGGCTCGACTTGTCGTATACAGTCATCACCGCTCCGCAGGATGGATTGGTATCAAAAGTGAATGTGCAGCCTGGTCAGTTTGTGCAAGGCGGACAGGCTTTGTTCAGCATAGTGCATGGTGATGCCGTGTGGGTAGTTGCCAATTTTAAGGAAACACAACTGGATAAAATGAAAGTGGGTCAGAAAGTGGTGGTGGAAGCAGATGCTTATCCCGGTCATAAGTTTGAAGCAAATCTTACTTCATTTTCTCCGGCCACGGGTGCCACATTTGCCCTGCTGCCTCCGGATAATGCGAGCGGCAACTTCGTGAAAGTGGTGCAACGTTTACCAGTGAAGATCGAATTCACCGACAAAAGCGATTCATTGGTGAAAAAGCTGCGCCCGGGAATGAACGTACTGGTGGATGTACACCTGGATTAATAAAGTTTATGGGTTTAAAGGTTTAAGGTTCTTACAGCAGTGGACATGTTAAAAGACAGGAATAGCGTAACTACCGAAATCAATGAATTTATGCTGTCTGTAAGAGCCTTAAACTTTTAAATCATAAACATCTCTTATTTACTTAATAGCATCTTGGTATGCAACAGGAATCATTAATTGAATATGGATCGAGGCGGGTGATCATTACGCTCACTGCCATCGTGTGTGCCTTGCTGGAGATAGTGGACACCACTATCGTGAATGTGGCGTTGAATGATATGAAGGGAAACCTGGGCGCTACTACCAGCGAAGTAGGCTGGGTGGTAACAGCTTATGCCATCGGTAATGTGATCATTATCCCACTGACGAGCTGGCTTTCCATGCAGTTTGGCCGGAGAAATTATTTTGCGGCCTCTATTATATTATTTACGATCTGTTCTTTCCTCTGTGGAAATGCTACCACCATCAATGAATTGATCATCTTCCGCTTTTTACAGGGCGTAGGTGGCGGCGCATTGCTGGTAACTTCACAAACGATCATCACAGAGAGCTATCCTCCTGAGAAGAGAAGCATGGCACAGGCGATCTATGGTATGGGTGTGATCGTCGGCCCTACTTTAGGCCCACCCCTTGGTGGTTATATCGTTGACAATTTTACCTGGCCGTATATTTTTTATATCAATATTCCTTTAGGTGTGATCGCTGCACTGCTGACCCTGCAGTTTGTAAGGAGCCCTAAGTACGGAACAAAGAGTTCTGTAAGAGATATCGACTGGCTGGGTATTGGCTTGCTTGCAGTATTTGTGGGCTCGCTGCAATACGTATTGGAAAAAGGGCAGGACGATGACTGGTTCAATAGTAGCACCATTGTTGTGTTTATCATACTGGCGATATTGGGAGGCTTCTTCTTTATCTGGCGTGAATGGACAGCTAAAAATCCTGTAGTGCAGTTGCGGGTTTTAAAAAACAGTAATCTGCGTGTAGGTACCGTGCTTTCCTTTATCATGGGTTTTGGTTTATATGGTTCAACCTTTATCATTCCTTTATATACACAGGCCACACTGGGGTGGACGGCTACGCAGGCTGGTATGCTGATGGTGCCCGCAGCATTGATGACAGCGTTTATGATGCCTGTGATAGCGCAACTCTTGCAAAGAGGTATACCGCAGCAATTCCTGGTAGCAACAGGTATGCTGATATTCTTTTTCTTTTGTTACTGGGGTTATAAGATCATTACGCCTGATACAAGTAAAGACGATTTCTTCTGGATGTTGATGATGAGGGGTATCGGTATGGGCCTTTTATTTATCCCGATCACTTCTTTGGCACTCAGCAAGCTAAAAGGTAAACAGATTGGAGAAGGTGCTGCGTTCACCGGCATGATGCGCCAGCTGGGAGGTTCGTTTGGCATTG
>DATAJQ010000140.1:0-6208 GCA_036262095.1 Chitinophagaceae bacterium
CCGATGGCCATCGGTCAACGAACAACAGCAACAGGAATTACTTAATTTTAACGCATGAAACTATATACCATTAATACCGGCTATTTCAAACTGGACGGTGGCGCTATGTTTGGCGTTGTTCCTAAAAGCATCTGGAATAAACTCAATCCGGCTGATGAAAACAATATGTGCAGTTGGGCCCTTCGTGCTTTGCTTATTGAAACCGATGGACGGTTGATACTGGTAGACACAGGTATGGGGGATAAACAGGATGCAAAATTCTTTGGCTATTACTATTTACATGGAGACGATACACTTGACAAATCATTGGCCAAGCACGGTTTTCACCGCGACGATATCACCGATGTGTTCCTTACCCATCTTCATTTCGATCATTGCGGAGGGGCCATTAAAAGAGCAGGTGATAAACTGGTGCCAGCTTTTAAGAATGCAGTATTTTGGAGCAACGCAGTGCATTGGGAATGGGCCATCCAACCCAATGACCGGGAAAAAGCTTCATTCCTCAAAGAAAATATCCTACCGATACAGGAAAGCGGCCAATTGCAGTTCATAAATCCTTTTGAAGAAGGAGACACAGGCTGGTCTGCCTATCCTCCGGGCCTATTGCAAAAAGATTTTACTCCTGATATTTCAGTCCGTTATGTAAACGGCCATACGGGTGCAATGATGCTGCCGCAGATAAAATATAAAGGGAGAACCGTCGTATTCATGGCCGACCTGCTGCCTTCAGCAGCCCATATTCCCATGCCTTATGTAATGGCGTATGACACATCACCACTTATTACACTGGGAGAAAAAAGGAATTTCTATAACGATGCCGTTAACGAAGATTATGTCCTGTTCTTTGAACATGATGCCGTAAATGAGTGCTGCACACTGGAGCGGACTGAAAAAGGCGTACGGGTAAAAGAATTCTTCCGGCTGGAAGATCTCTGATCACCTTCTTTTGATCGCTGAGGTCAACGGATAGCGGAGATTCTCATGCCCCATCATATCGATCTTTACTTTTCCTACAGCGATCGGGCTCTCGATACGTACCGGGATATGATTGGCATCATCTGTTACCCAAACAGTCATCTGCTCACCACCTTCAAAGATGGTGCCTTTGATCAGCAGGGGCTTGAACTTGATAGCATCAAACTTGCCGTATTTGGTTTTAACAGTTTCTTTGCCCAGGTAGCGGATATACATGTTATAGACTTCGTTGTCGAGAAACATGGAGAAGGCGATCTTGTCGTTGGGCTGCAGTTGGTCAAAGTCAATGTTCCGCGCATAGAACACCGAGCTTACCACATCCTGCACGCAGGCCGGTACATTGAAAACACCGTCATTCGTTACTGCAGTGTTTGCTGTTTTATTGAAAGTAACGTTCTGATATTTCTTATAACCGCCTTCATTCACATTACGTACAAATTTCAGGGCCTGCAAAGTGGACGTATCAATATAGGTTTCGTATTTGTCCCTCACCTTGTAAAAAATATCATAAGAAGGATTGGTATGCCCTTCTCCTACGATATGATATACAGGCCTGTTGTTCAGGGTTTCCAGGGTGTTGGTGAAAGTGGCAGTGCCTGCATCAACATAAATGCCTGCCACTGCATAATATACTTTGAAAGTGACTTTTTCACCGGCCTGGAAAGCCGTGTTTTTTATGCCACAGGAATCATAATAAGTGTTGGCATACGGAGCTTTGGCTTTGGTCGTAAAAGCCATCAGGATGATCGCCGGCAGAAAAATCAGTTTGAGTATTCCTTTCATCAATTTCTGTAATTTAATTTTCCGGATAAGACGCTGCAAATTAATCACCGGGTTTGCAGGAATAAGGATAGTTCATCAATAACAAATCAAAAACTTTTTACCCCTACCTATTACCCGCTTTTATTCTTAAATATCTTTCTTATACTTAAAATTAGCAAACTGCCTGCTATCGCGGGGATGATCAGGTTGATAAACCAGATGCTTACCGCCGTCAGGCTTATGCCTAATTGGTTGCTGCTGAACATGCCCAGCAACTGCAGGCTTACTTTCCCCCTCAAGCCCAGGTCCGTTATCAAAGCAATGGTCGGTATCACCGCCATTACAAGAAACGATAAGCTTACTGCCCACCAACCCTGCCACCACGATACATCTACATCGAATAAACGAAAAAGAAGATAATATTGTATTATAAAAACAATAAATCTTAGTGTTGATAAAGACAGTAATTGCAGGAGCAACGTTGCATTAAAGTGTTCCAGCGACTCAAGCAGCCAGGCATAACGCCTGCTCCCCGGAAGCCTGTCCACCCATCGCACCAACCAGGCCAGCCTGAAATAAAATAGTGTTAAAATCACTACTGCTGCCAGTACGCCATAGATCATCATTTTCATCCAGAAAGCCGTGACCATCCCATTGTCAAGGATAGGCTTTTGCAATACCAGCAGGGCAACAAACCCCATTGCCAGTGTAACGATCAACTGGCTAATGCTTCCTGCAATGGTCAGTGAAATCGCTTTCAGCCGCTTTCCTTCTTCCATATATAGAACACGGCCCAGGTACTCACCTACCCGGTTGGGTGTCATCACAGAAAAGGAAACACCTGATAACACAGCTTTCAGGGCCGTAATAAAATCCACCCTTTGTACCCTTTGTACGGCCAGTTTCCATTTCACTGTTTCAATTGACCAGTTTACCAGCATCAGCAGCATCACGGCCAGCAATAACCAGATGCGGCTGCTATCGAATGAGTCGCGGATATGCTGCCAGGATTGCTCCAACCCGGGCTGTTGACGGATCTGTTTAAAAATGGAATAGGAAAGCCATATAAACAACAGCGGCCCGAGGAAATAATTGATAAAGTATTTAAACCGCCTGTTATGTTTGCTTTTTACCGGCATAATTGGCTCAAATGCAAAAATAAAAAATGAGACTGACTGATTGAGGAAGAAAATGCCTCCCCTTTTGAATTTTGCATTTTTACTTTTTAATTTATCTAATTTCGGGCTAAAGAATCCCGCCTGGCGACCATTCTTTTTTACTATATTAAAAATACAATGCGGTTTGCAAAAGTCTGCTAAAATAATACTTGGTATTGATCCGGGTACCCTGCTGATGGGTTACAGTGTTATCAGGGTATACCAGGGTAAGATCACTCTCCAGGAAATGCAAACCCTTAAACTATCAGGTAAAAAAGACAATCATGAAAGACTTCACCTGATCCACCATAAAGTGACCGAACTGATCCATCTTCACAAACCACATGAATTTGCCATTGAAGCTCCCTTCTTTGGAAAGAATGTGCAGAGCATGTTAAAGTTGGGAAGGGCGCAGGGTGTAGCCATTGCTGCTGCCATGACCGCAGGGATCCCTGTTACAGAATATTCACCCCGTAAAGTGAAACAATCAGTTACCGGCAACGGTAATGCTGATAAGGAACAGGTTTGGAAAATGCTTCAGCAATTGCTGAACATTGCCGAGGCGCCGAAATATTTTGATGCCACTGATGCTTTGGCCATTGCTGTTTGCCACCATTTTCAGTTGGGCGGAACAGCAGCACTCAAAAAAGATAAACCTTTAAATGGGTGGAGTGATTTTTTGAAAAAGAATCCGCACAGGGTAAAGAGTCATTAACTGTTTATTTGCTTCCTACAGCCATTCTAATAATGCTGTAATTACAGGTTTGATAGTATCAGGTCCTGTATTTCTTTCAACCGTTTTTCATTTAGCTTTAGTTTCGGCTGTGTAAAATTCAGATCATTAGCAGAGCTGATCGGGATAAGATGCAAATGTGCATGCGGCACTTCCAACCCGATCACACTAAGCCCAACCCTGTTGCAGTCAAAGCTTTTTTCGATCGCTTTGGCAATTGGTTTTGCAAACACCAGCAGTTCCTGCAGGTATTTTTCCGGAAGGTCAAAAAAGTTGTCTGTTTCACTTTTGGGTATTACCAGCACATGGCCCTCCCGCAAAGGGAATATATCAAGGAATGCATAGAAATTGTCGTTTTCGGCAATCTTGTAGCTGGGTATCTCACCCGCAATGATCTTTGAAAAAATGGTCATAGCACTTCTTTATTTGTTAGAACCATAAACTTCAGCAACGGCTTTACGTTAACAAAGTTAAGATTTACCTTAGTACCTGAAGCCAATACCCGCTACATGAAAAAAATTGTACTTCTGCTGGCCCTTGCTTATTTACTGCCTGTTTATTCTTATGCGCAGCAGGAAACTGCTCCTGATTCTTCCCGCCTTTTAACTGAAGTGACCGTAAGGGCTTTCGGCCAGTACCGGAAATTGTCAGATGCCGTGGTGCCGGTAAAAATGATCGTTGTCAGTAACGGGGATCTAAATAACAAGTCCTCTCTAGTCAATAGTTTTAATACCATTGCCGGAGTGCGCATGGAAGAGCGTTCACCTGGCAGCTACAGGATCAATATCCGTGGCAGCTCTTTACGATCTCCTTTTGGTGTGCGCAATGTAAAAGTGTACTGGAACGATATTCCTGTTACAGATCCTGGTGGCAATACCTATTTCAACCAGTTTGCCTGGAACAATTTCTCCAGCATAGAGATATTCAAAGGACCAGCGGCCAGCCTTTACGGCGCAGGCACCGGCGGACTTATCCTGATCAATAATCTCGACCGCTGGCAGCCCGGTGTCTCACTTGATTACGTGACCGGCAGTTATAACCTGCAGAATGTTTTTGCTTCTGCCCGCTTTGGTAATGGAGATAATAAAAACCAGTTTACCTACGCGCATAATCAAAGCGATGGTTACCGCGAGCAAAGTGCTATGAGAAGGGACAATTTTTCCTGGCTTTCCCAATTAAAGATCTCTGAAAAACAGGAGTTAAGTGCCACTGTTCTTTTCACGGATATGGAATATCAAACGCCTGGGGCTTTAACACTGGCAGAATTCAATGCCAATCCCAAAGCTGCAAGGCCGGCAGTTGGTGGATTTCCCAGTGCTTCAGATGCCAAAGCCACCATTTATCAAAAGAACATACTGGCTGGTTTTACTAACCGCTATATGATCAGTCCTACCCTGCAAAATGCCACTACGCTGTATGGCGCTTTCTCTCAAATTAAAAATCCCACTTTTCGCAATTATGAAAGAAGAAATGAACCTTCTTATGGCGGAAGAACAACATTCACCTGGAAAAACAAACAATGGCAGGTGGCAGGTGGTGCAGAATTCCAGCAGGGATTTTTTAATACACAGGTTTCAAAAAACAGGAATGGCAATCCCGATACATTGCAGACCAATGATGATATCAATTATAAAAACCTGAGCGTATTTCTGCAGGCCGATTGGAACCTGGAAGGAAAATGGTTTCTGCAAGGCGGCCTTAGCATCAATAAAACCAATGTTGAATTTTCAAGGCTGAGCAGTTATCCTGTAATAAAGCAAAGCCGTTCTTATAAAAATGAACTGGCACCGCGACTAAGCCTGATGCGGAAGATCGGGAATGATCTCTCCTTATTCGCAACAGTGTCCAGAGGTTTTTCTCCGCCTACCATTGCCGAGCTATTGCCTTCCACCGGTGTGATCAGCACTGACCTGGAAGCAGAAGAAGGATGGAATTATGAAATGACTGCACGTTATTTTTTCTTCGATAAGAAACTGCAACTGGAAGCTACCGGATTTTATTTCAGACTTGACAATGCTCTTGTGCAACGAAGAGATGCAGCCGGAGCTGATTTTTTTGTAAATGCCGGTAATGTAAAACAAAAGGGCATTGAGATTTTCGCCAGTTATCTTATCCCATCAATCCGCGGTACTTTCATCGATCATCTGGCAATCACCGGGGGCTACACCTATAATCATTTCCGTTATGGAAGTTTTATAAAAGGTACGGACGATTTCAGTGGTAAAAAAGTGCCAAGCGTACCAGCCGGAACGTTCTCCGTATGGGCTGATCTACAACTGAAAAACGGCTTATATCTCAATACCAATTTGTACGCATCATCCAAAATATTTTTGAATGATGCTAACACAGCGGTAGCCAGCTCTTATCAGTTGCTGGGCTGCCGTATCGGTTGGAAAAGGGCAGGCGTTTCCAAAACACGTTACAGCATTTATGCCGGTGTTGATAATTTACTGGATGAAGTGTATAGCTTAGGTAATGATATCAATGCTGCCGGAGGAAGATATTACAATGCCGCACCTGCAAGAAATTATTATGCAGGCATCAGCTTTCAACTTAATGCTAAAAAATAAACCCTTCCGTT
>DATAJQ010000141.1:0-5015 GCA_036262095.1 Chitinophagaceae bacterium
GAATAAATAAATTGCGGGATGAAATCTGCTACCATCCATGAACTGAAACAGGAAATGGCACAGCTTAAACCTGCTGAACTGAGCGCTTTATGCCTTCGCCTGGCCCGGTTTAAAAAGGAGAATAAGGAACTGCTGACCTACCTGCTATTTGAAGCCCATGATGAGGACGGCTATATTGCTTCGGTAAAAAAAGAGATCGATGAGCAATTCGAGACCATCAATCTCAGCCACCTTTACTTTGTCAAAAAAAGCCTGCGCAAAATACTCCGCGGTATCAATAAACATATCCGTTACACCGGTTCGAAGCAGGCTGAAGTGGAATGGCTGCTTTATTTTACCACCAAACTGGCTGAATCAGGCTTACCTCTCGAAAAGAACACAGTGATCAATAATATCTATCACAGCCAGCTTAAAAAACTGTTTGCCGCAATCCATACTCTGCACGAAGACCTGCAATACGATTACATGCGTCAGGCGGAAAACCTGGCCGGCAAAAAATGATGGCACATTCGCCTCATTCGTGCCCCTTACATCACTCATCTTCCTTCATGGTCATTCGCATCATTCGTACTACCCCCTTGTTGCAATTCCACGAACTCATTCCGTTTTCTCAGTCGCATATTCAGCAGTTCTACCAGCAGTGAGAACGCGATAGTAGTATAGATATAGCTTTTGCTGATCTTCTGGTGAAAACCTTCCGCCACCAGCATAATACCAATAGCGATCAGGAAAGAAAGCGCCAGCATCTGCAGGGTAGGGTGTTTATTGATAAAACGGCTGACCGGCCCTGCAAAAGCCATCATGATAGCAATGGAAATGACCACGGCAATGACCATTACAAACACTTCGTCAACCATTCCGATCGCTGTCAAAATAGAGTCAAAGGAGAACACCGCATCGATCAGCACTATCTGGACAATGACGGAAGAAAAGGAAGCATATATTTTTTTCTTTTTTGGATCCGCGGGCGCCTGCTTTTCAAGCTTATGATGGATCTCCAATGTGCTTTTAATAATAAGGAATAGCCCACCGGCCATCAGGATCAGGTCTTTCCAACTGATCTGGATCGGCTGTCCTTCGTTTTGAACATAAGGGATCGTAAAAAGCGGGTTCTTCAATTGCATGATCCAGGTAATGGTCATCAGCAATCCGATCCTTAAGAACATGGCCAGCAACAGCCCGATATTGCGTGCTTTTTTTTGCTGCGCAGGATCAAGTTTGTCGGATATGATAGAAATGAAAATGATATTATCAACTCCCAGCACGATTTCCAGGAAGGCCAATGTTAAAAGGCTTAACCAGATCGCGGGATCGGAAAAATCAGGTATGGTCATGGTTTTTTATGGTTTTTATCCCTCTAAAGCTTGTAATATTGCCTTGTGGCAACAATACTGGTTAAAAATATAAAAAAATTGGTTGGGCTGGTCAATCCATCTGCTCCTTTGCGTGGAAAAGAATTGTCACAGCTCCCTGCTATTGATAATGCTTATCTTTTAATCGAAGATTCCGAAATAGCAGGATATGGCCCAATGCAGGAATTAACAGATAAAGGGATTAAAACCTCAACCCAACTGGATGCTTCCGGCCGTTTTATTCTTCCTGCCTGGTGCGATTCGCATACCCATCTTGTATTTGCCGCCAGCCGTGAAGAAGAATTTGTGGATAAACTGAAAGGATTAAGCTATGCAGAGATCGCTGCAAGGGGAGGAGGTATCCTCAATTCAGCACGTAAGCTGCAAGCAGTTTCTGAAGATGAATTGTTCCTTTCGGCCTGGAAGCGGTTGGAAGAACTCAGCCGTTGGGGAACTGCCGCAGTGGAAATAAAAAGCGGATATGGACTTACCGTGGAAGCAGAATTGAAAATGCTGCGCGTGATAAAAAAGCTTAAAGAGCGGTCTTCCTTATCCATCAAAGCCACATTCCTGGGAGCGCACACTTTCCCGCCTGAATACAAAGAAGACCACGAAGGATATATCCGTCTGATCATACAGGAAATGCTGCCGGTGATAGCAAAGGAAAAACTGGCGGATTATATAGATGTATTTTGCGAAAAAGGATTTTTTTCTCCTGAAGAAACAGAAACCATCTGCAGGGCAGGCATGCAATATGGGCTTAAACCAAAAATACATGCCAATCAACTGAACCTTTCCGGCGGAGTGGAAACGGGCATTAAGCTGAATGCTGTATCTGTTGACCATCTCGAAACTATGAGTGATGAGATCATTTCGATGCTGGCAGCTTCCAATACTATTGGCACTATGCTTCCTTCCGCAGCTTTCTTTCTTCGCATGCCGTTCCAACCGGCAAGGCAGATGATCGACGCAGGCTGCGCTGTGGCACTGGCAACGGACTTCAATCCAGGCTCTTCCCCTTCCGGGAATATGAACCTGCTGGTAGCAATGAGCTGCATACAAATGAAAATGCTTCCTGAAGAAGCGATCAATGCAGCTACGATCAATGGCGCTTTTGCCATGGAACTGCAGCATGAAACCGGTAGCATTGCACCAGGAAAGAAAGCCAGCCTTATACTTACTCAGCCTATCCCTTCATTGGCTTATCTCCCTTATGCATTTGGGAATAACCTTGTGGAAAATGTAATGATCAAAGGGGAATGGATTTTTGGTAAGTAATCATTACATTTATGAATGGGTAATCTTAATACAGAAGAGGTACTGATCGTTATTTGCAGCCTCGTTGTTTTATCATATATCTTTTCGATCCTCAGCCGTTATATCAGGATACCATCGGTATTGCTCCTGCTGTTTGCAGGCATAGGCTTCCGGGCCCTGGCAGATTTTTATACAGTAGATATTGATTTTTCTGCACAACTGATCGAATCATTAGGCGTTGTAGGGCTTATCATGATCGTGCTGGAAGCAGGCCTTGACCTGAAGCTTGGCCGTAATAAACTGAAGCTGATCCGCAATTCCTTTTTCTCAGCCCTTATCATTTTTGTGATCTCTACAATATTGCTCACGCTCATTCTTGAATACTGGTTGCACGAACCGATGGAAAAATGCCTCGTGTATGCGATCCCGCTTTCCATTATGAGCAGTTCCATTGTTATACCCAGCATCAATCCACTGAGTGAACAGAAAAAAGAATTCCTGGTGTATGAAGCTTCTTTTTCCGATATCATCGGCATTATCGTGTTCAATTATTTTACAGCAGGGGATACTTTATCTCTGCATTCACTGGGTATGTTTGGCGGCAATATCATTTTATCCATTATTCTTTCAGCATTGTTATCGTTTTTACTGCTGATCATCCTGGCTAAAACAAAACTCAATATCAAGTTCTTTCTTATCTTTTCCCTGCTGATACTGATCTATGCAGGAGGAAAAATATTCCATCTTCCTTCACTGATCATTATCCTTGTGTTTGGCCTGCTGATCAATAACTGGGAAAAACTGAAATGGCAAAAACTATTACATTATTTCCCGCATGAGCAGGTGGAATCACTGAGGCATTTGTTGCATTCAGTAACCGCCGAAACTTCGTTCCTGATCCGCACATTCTTTTTTCTCCTGTTCGGCTTCTCTATTTCTCTTCGTTTTCTTTCTGAGAGGGAGATACTGCTTGTCGGCAGCCTGATCGTAGTAGCATTGTTCCTGGTGCGGATACTGTACCTGCGCTTTTTTGTGCGGACCAATCTTTTCCCGGAATCCTTTTTTATTCCCAGGGGTCTGATCACAATCGTCCTTTTTTACAAGATCCCGGAAAACTTACGATTAAATAGTTTCAATGACGGAATACTGTTCTTTATAATTCTTACTACCAGCATTATTATGGCGCTAGGTATGATCTTCTATAAAAAGAAACCCGACCAGATCGTGGAAGAAGCACAATTTTAAAAAGTTTATTCTTTAATAGTACTCTCTTCCTGTCTTCCCGCTTTACCGGTAAAAAACTTACTGGTAAGGCGGGAAGACGGGAAGGGGTCGCTTCATTTTTTTACTTACTTTGTTTCATCACAAAATGTAACCATGCAAAAAATCATCGAATGCGTCCCTAATTTCAGCGAGGGAAACGACCTGCTTATCATCAAACAAATTACTGACCAGATTGAATCTGTTGAAGGCGTCCGTTTGCTTAATGTAGATCCGGGCAAAGCCACCAACCGTACCGTAGTTACTTTTGTAGGTTCACCCGAAGCTGTAATAGAAGCGGCTTTCCTTGCCATTAAAAAAGCCGGGGAACTGATAGATATGAGCAAACATACCGGTGAGCATCCACGCATGGGTGCCACTGATGTGTGCCCATTGATCCCTATTGCCAATATTACCATGGAAGAAACAGCCGAATATGCAAGGCAACTGGCAGAAAGAGTAGGAAAGGACCTGACTTTACCGGTATACCTGTATGAAGCAGCTCAACCCGATAAATCGCGCAGCAATCTTTCTGTGATACGTGCCGGAGAATATGAAGGCTTTTTTAAAAAGATCACTTTGCCGGAATGGAAGCCGGATTATGGCCCGGCCATTTTTGATGCAAGAAGAGGAGCTACTGTTATCGGGGCGCGTGATTTCCTGATCGCTTACAATATCAATCTCAATACCACTTCTACCCGCAGGGCCAATGCCATCGCATTTGATGTGAGAGAAGCAGGGCGTGTGAAAATGGAGAACGGGAAAAAAGTACTGGATAATGAAGGCAAGCCGGTATCCGTTCCAGGTACCTTAAAATCAGTGAAAGCCATTGGCTGGTTTATTGAAGAATATGGTATTGCGCAGATATCCATGAACCTGACCAATATCAACGTTACACCGGTCCATATTGCTTTTGACGAGGTTTGCCGTAAAGCAGAAGCAAGAGGGATCCGTGTTACAGGAAGTGAACTGGTAGGACTGGTGCCGCTGCAATCTTTGCTGGAAGCGGGAAGGTATTTTCTTAAAAAACAAAAACGCTCCACAGGTGTATCGGAAAAAGAACTTGTACGTATCGCGGTTAAATCAATGGGGCTGGATGAACTTTCTCCATTCAAACCCGAGGAAAGAGTGATCGAGTATCTTTTG
>DATAJQ010000142.1:0-11545 GCA_036262095.1 Chitinophagaceae bacterium
GGGAACCATATCATTACCTGCAATATTGAGCATAAAGCAGTGCTGGACTCCTGCAAGCATATCGAGAAATTGGGAGGAGAAGTGAGTTATCTCAATGTAAAAGAGAATGGCCTTATCGATTTGGCCGAGTTGGAAGCGGCCATCCGCCCGCAAACCATACTCATCTCTATCATGTATGCCAATAACGAAATTGGCACTATCATGCCGATGAAGGAGATCAGTGCTATTGCCCGGAAACATGATGTATTACTGTTTAGCGATGCTGCCCAGGCCGTAGGTAAGATACCGGTTGATGTGAATGCGGACGGCATTGATCTGCTGGCAATTTCTGCTCATAAAATGTATGGTCCCAAAGGTGTGGGTGCTTTATACGTACGCCGTAAAAACCCCCGCGTCAGGCTGACCGCCCAGATAGACGGTGGCGGTCATGAGAAAGGAATGCGGAGCGGCACGCTGAATGTTCCCGGTATCGTCGGCCTTGGTAAAGCCTGTGAGCTATGCCTGATGGAAATGGAAGAAGAAACCGTTCGCCTCGGCAGCTTAAGGGATAAACTGGAAAATGCCCTGCTTCAAATGGACGATACCCATCTTAACGGCAGCAAGGAGAACCGGCTGCCTCATACCACCAATATCTCTTTCAAACACCTGGAAAGTGAGGCCCTGATGATAGGATTCAGTAAGGAGCTGGCAGTCTCTTCCGGCTCAGCCTGTATGTCTGCAACCCCTGAGCCCTCCTACGTACTCAAAGCCCTGGGTCTCGATGATGAACTGGCACATAGCTCACTCCGCTTTGGGATCGGCAGGTTCAATACAGAGGAAGAGATCGATTATGCCATCGAGCAGATAACTAAAACAGTAAGCAGGCTGCGGGAAACCAATCCGCTTCGGGAAATGTATAAAAACGGCTAAATTTATTTTTAATCAATTCAACCCTATAATCGTAAAATATGGATATGACCCTGGACAATGCGATCTATGTAAGCGACAAGGCAAAAGATCGTGTATTGCAATTAATGGCCGAAGGAGGAATGGCCAATGACCCTTCTTATTTTCTTCGTGTGAGCGTAGTGGGCGGCGGCTGTTCAGGTCTTAGCTACAAACTTGATTTTGACAACCAGCAAAAACCCACCGACCAGGTTTTTGAAAATAACGGCGTAAAAGTGGTGACCGACCTCAAAAGCCTGCTTTATCTTGTTAATACTACCCTTGAGTTTTCGGAAGGGCTGAATGGTAAAGGCTTTTATTTTAATAACCCTAATGCAAGCAGGACCTGCGGGTGTGGGGAAAGCTTCTCTGTTTAACACGAATGGTGCGAATAAGCCCTTAAAGGTGAGATTAAGATATTAACCGCGAATGACGCGAATAGCGTCCTATTAAAGACCTGCCCTGATATTTCAGGCATTAAAATTTCTCTTTAATAGGACGCTATTCGCGTCATTCGCGGTTAATTTATACTCTTTCAATCTCAAACGGCTTATTCGCAGCTAACTTCTTTGGGTTTCTGAATATTCGGGTTTATTAGCGATATTAGCGGCTAATTATGTGGTCCGTTTGTAAAAAAGAACTCCGCCAATTTTTTAGCAGTCTCACCGGCTATATTGCCATTATCGTTTTTCTCCTGGTCAACGGGCTGATGCTTTTTGTATTTGACAATAATATCCTGGATTATGGATATGCCACACTCGACCGCTTTTTTGAACTGGCACCCTGGATATTGCTTTTGCTGATCCCCGCCATTACGATGCGAAGTTTTGCTGATGAGTTCAAGACCGGCACTTTTGAAATATTACAGACCCGCCCACTGAGTCAGCGACAGATCGTTTGGGGCAAATATGCCGGCAGCCTGGTGGTGGTCCTTATTGCATTGCTGCCCACCATTGTTTACTTTTTTTCCATTCAGCAGCTTTCTGCTAATGAGGGGATTGATACCGGAGCGACCATTGGTTCTTACATTGGTTTGTTTTTTTTGGCAGCTGTGTTTACTGCCATCGGCATTTGTACCAGCAGTTTTACCAGCAATGCAGTGGTAGCTTTTATTACCAGCCTTATTGCCTGCGCACTTTTGTATTATGGATTTAGTGCTATCAGCCGCCTGCCTGCATTGGAAGGCGGGCTGGATTATTATATTGAAATGATCGGTATCGATTTTCATTACCGCAGCATCAGCAGGGGAGTGATCGATACACGGGATATTATTTATTTCCTGAGCCTGATCTTTTTGTTCTTAATGCTGACAGGAAGAAACTTATTGAAACGCTAAACGGTAACCGGCAGATGAATAAACTAATGGACAGGATCATTGCTTCAAAATTTGGCTGGTTATGGCTGATCATTATTCTGCTGGTCGTTAACCTGGCAGCTTCTGCTGTTCATTCCCGCATTGATCTTACCAAAGAAAAAAGATATACACTTAGTGCAGCCACCAACAATCTGCTGAACGGATTGACGGAGCCTGTGGAGATCGATGTTTTCCTGAAAGGGGAATTCCCTTCCGGCTTCCGTAAGCTGGCCAATAGCACCACCGAATTCCTGCAATTACTGAAAGACCGCAATGGCGCCAATATCCGCTACCGGTTTATTTCCCCAATGGAAAAAGTGCCGGGCACCAATATACCTTATGGCGATTCACTGGTAAATCTCGGTGCTGTACCTATCAACCTGACTGTGCAACTTGAAGCCGGTCAGAGCAGCAATATTATTTTCCCGGTTGCCATTATGCACTATAAGGGCAAACAGGCATTGGTGAATCTCTATCCCGGTGCCAGCGGCAGAATATCGCAGGAAGAGATCAACAGTGCTGAAGCATTGATGGAATACCAGTTTGCAAAAACACTGGACAATCTTGGCCGCAATCAGAAGCGCATCATTGGTTATGCTGTTGGTAATGGAGAACCTGTTGACACCAGGGCTTATGATATCAGCCAGACATTACAGAAAGATTATGATCTCCGCTTGTTCAACCTTCCCGGCTTCCCGGTTATCCCGGACAGCATGGGAGTATTGATGATCGTAAAACCGATCACCCAGTTCAGCGAACAGGAAAAATTAAAGATCGATCAATTTGTTATGCGTGGCGGCAAGTTGCTTTGTTTTATTGACAACCTGATTGCCGAGCAGGACAGCCTTTCTTACAAACCCGAAACCATTGCTTACGACCGGAATCTTAATCTCACCGATCTTTTCTTCCGCTATGGGTTGCGTATCAATACCGACCTGATAATGGACCTGCAGTGTGATATGATTCCCCTGGTGGTAGGCGGCACTACAAACAATCCGCAACTGGAATTCCTTCGCTGGAATTATTATCCTTTGTTTTCACCCGGCAATAATCAATTGCTGAGTAAGATACCAGGGTATATCGGTAGCCGCTTTGCCAATTCCATCGATACTATTAAAGTGCCGGGTGTAAAGAAAACAGTGTTGCTGGCTTCATCCGATCATTCAAGAACGATCAGTACGCCTGCTCTTATCAGTTTTAATGAAAACCGTAATACGCCCGAAGATATCAGGTTCAATAAAAGCGGGATACCCGTGGCCATGCTGCTGGAAGGGAAATTCACTTCTTTATACCGCAACAGGGCTTCGCAGGCACAGAAAGACAGCCTGGCTTCTTTTGGCGTGAGCTTCCTGGGTGAATCGGCAACGGAAGGAAAGATAATCGTGGTATCTGATGGCGATATAGTTTTGAATGATATGCTTCCCGGTGAAAATGGACAGGCGATTCCCCTCCCAATGGGATGGAACCGGTATACTTACCGTGAATACGAAAAGCAAACCGAAGCCGGCAAATTTTTTATACCAGTAGCCAATCGCGAATTCCTTCTTAACTGTGTGGAATACCTGGTCAACAATCCTGCTATCAGCGAAACCCGCAATAAGGATATCGTGCTGCGTTTGCTTGACTCACAAAAAGTGAAAAAGGACCGGCTGCGCTGGCAGTTCTTTAATATCGGATTGCCGATACTGCTGGTTATTCTGGCGGGAATGATTTATCAATACCTGAGAAAAAGAAAGTACGCTTAGACAGGCGATACAGATTATACGATACAGTAAACCTTTTCCATATCCACTATCCGCTACTCTCCCGTATCTTTGCTATCTAATCCCCTACAATGACAGCTGATCAGATAACGTTCCTCGTATTTGGTAGTATTTTAATATTGGCTTTGGTGTTTGACCTCGGCTTGTTGAGTAAGAAAAACCAAAAGGTGACGATCAAACAAGCATTGTATCAGACATTTTTTTGGGTAGGGCTGGCACTGGCCTTTTTTGTTTTTATGTGGTTCCAGGAAGGGCAGACCCTGGCACTGGAATACCTTAGTGCCTACCTCATGGAATGGAGCCTTAGTATCGACAATATCTTTGTTTTCATCCTCATCTTTTCTTCATTTGGTGTAAAAGAAAAACATTACGGAAGGGTATTATTGATCGGTATCCTGATGGCCATCGCTTTCCGTATACTTTTTATTACTGTGGGTGTGGCACTGGTGGAAAGATTTCATTGGGTATTGTATGTATTTGGCGTCTTTCTCGTGTACACGGGATACAAAATGTTCACCGCGAATAAGGATGAAGCATTTGACCCGCACGACACAAAGGTTTACCGCTATCTCAAAAGAATTCTTCCTTTGGTGCCGCATGATGGCGATGGTAAATATTCAGTCAGGGAGAATGGCAAACGGCGTTACACTGTTCTTTTCGTGGTAGTAATTATGCTGGCAGCTATTGACCTGGTGTTTGCCCTGGATTCCATTCCTGCGGTAATGGGTATCTCCCGTGATAAAGTGGTGATCTATACTTCTAACATTTTTGCCGTGCTCGGCCTTCGTTCTTTATTCTTCCTGCTCCGCGGAGCCGTTAATAAGTTTGATTTCCTCCAGCAGGGAATTGCTATTGTACTCGTGTTTATCGGTTTGAAAATGCTGGCAGAAAAATGGGTCAACGAAGTGGTAGATAAAACAACCCAGGTATTTATTTCGCTTGGTGTGATCATGGTATGTATTTCGGGCGCCATATTCTATTCAATCTTTATCAAGAAGAAAGGATTGCCAAAAGAAGTTAAGGAAAACGATGTGTATTGAGCTACACTTTAAATCATATTGCTTCGATTGTCGGGTCCTCCTTCGCTAAAGCTACGGCGGACAAGGAGATCGAACATCTCTTGCTTGACAGCCGGAAAGTATATTCTCCCCGCACTGCTTTATTCTTTGCCTTAAAAGGTCCGCGTCGCGACGGCCACCAGTTTATACCTGAGTTATATAAAAAAGGAGTCCGCAGTTTTGTTGTGGGCATACCTGTTGAAGAAACTGCTTACCCCGGCGCTGCTTTCATAGTGGTGGATGATCCGCTTGCTGCCTTACAGGCATTGGCTGCTTATCACCGCAAAGCTTTTTCCCTGCCTGTTGTTGGCATCACAGGCAGCAATGGAAAAACAGTGGTAAAGGAATGGTTGTACCAGTTATTGCACAGCCAGTTCAGTATTGTACGCAGCCCGAAAAGTTATAATTCACAGATCGGTGTGCCATTAAGCATCTGGCAGATCAACAGCCAGTATAACCTGGGCATTTTTGAGGCAGGTATTTCAAAGCCGGATGAAATGGAAAAATTGGAAGCGATCATCCGGCCATCCATTGGTGTGCTCACCAATATCGGGGAAGCGCATAGTGAAGGCTTTACAGGCAAACAGCAGAAGCTGGAAGAAAAGATGAAACTGTTTAAAAACAGTTCATTGATCATTGCCAACGGAGATGAGGAATATATCGCCGAAGCAGTAAAAGCTTCCGGAAAAGAAATAGTACTCTGGGGGCGTAAGCCCACCAATACGGTTCAATTGCTGGATGTGCAGAAGACCGGCCGGAAAACCAATATCACGCTTGCCCTTCCTTCCGGCACTGTTTATTTCAGCATCCCTTTTACAGATGATGCATCAATAGAAAATGCTGTTAATTGTTTCCTGGTATCCCTTCAACTGGGAATGCCTGCTGAAACACTTATTGCTGGCATGCAAGTATTGCAACCTGTTAATATGCGGCTGGAATTGAAAAAGGGGATTAATCATTGCACCATTATCAACGACAGCTACAGTGCAGATCTTAATTCACTGGAGATCGCGCTGAACTTTCTCGACCAGCAAACCAGCGCTTACCGGAAAACGGTTATCCTTTCCGATTTTCTGCAAAGTGCTGAAGAAGAAGGAAGGTTATACAATTATATCATTGATATATTACGCAAACACCAGGTAAGCCGCCTGATCGGGATCGGAGAGCATATTTCAAATGCACTGCAACAGCTTTCAACGAATGAAACAGAGTCGCCGGTAATTGAATTATATGCTTCAACGGAAGATTATATCCGCCAGTTCCTGTCTTCCCAGTTCAAGGAAGAAACAGTGCTGGTAAAAGGGGCGCGTGTATTCGGATTCGAACAGATCGTTCAGTTGCTTGAGCAGAAAGTGCATCAAACAGTACTCGAGATCAACCTGAACGCGATCGTCAACAATGTTAAAGCTTATCAGCAGCGGTTAAAACCTTCCACCCGCATTATGGCCATGGTAAAAGCATTTGCTTATGGAAGTGGTGGTGCGGAAATAGCCGGCATATTGCAATATCATAAGATCGATTACCTGGGTGTGGCATATGCTGATGAAGGTGTGGAATTGAGAAAATCAGGGATCAGTTTGCCGATCATGGTAATGAACCCTGAAGAAACAGCTTTTGAATCTATCGTTGAGCACAATCTTGAACCAGACATTTATTCTTTTGGCATGTTGCAGGCTTTTGAAGCTTTTCTTGAGAATGAAGGTTTGCAGCAATATCCTGTTCATATAGAGATTGAAACAGGAATGAACCGCCTGGGCTTTGCAGTAAGTGATACGGAAAAACTGGCTGTTCATCTTGCTTCTTCATCGCTGGTAAAAGTGCAAACAGTGTTTTCTCATTTGGCAGCCAGTGAAGATCCTGCAGAGGATGAGTTCACCAGGCTGCAATTCAGCCGTTTTCAGCAAGCGGCATCCAACCTGGAAAGCATAGGTTATTCTTTTCTAAAACATATCTCCAATACCGGCGCCATCTTCCGTTTGCCCGAATTGCAATTGGATATGGTGAGGCTGGGCATAGGTATGTATGGTGTGGATAGCGGAGCAGTGCACCAATCCCTGCTTCAGCCCGTGGCCACACTTAAAACCACTATTGCGCAACTGAAGCACCTGAAACCTGGTGAAACGGTGAGCTATAACCGCCGTGGAGTAATAACAAAGGATTCCCTGATCGCTACGGTACGCATAGGTTATGCCGACGGCTACTCCAGGAAACTGGGTTATGGCGTTGGCAAAATGTTTGTGAGAGGATATGAAGCACCTGTCATCGGCACTGTATGTATGGACATGACAATGATCGATGTAACCGGTATTCCTGGTGTACAGGAAGGCGATGAGGTAGTGATTTTCGGCAAAGAGATCCCTGTACAGCAACTGGCTGCCTGGGCGGGTACCATTCCCTATGAAATCATGACAGGCATATCCCAACGCGTAAAACGAGTCTATTTCGAAGAATAAGGCACACGCGCCCATTTCGCTAAATTTACGCTACTCACCCATACTCAAGCCCTATTCGCTCCATTCGCGCTCCTACCCTTATATTTGCTGATTAAAAACGAGATAGTGAAGCTTAGAAATGCTATTTTAATCATTGCCATTATCATTATTGCTGATCAGGCGCTGAAAATATGGATAAAGACCAGTTACCCCTTTGGTTCTGTAACCCACGTGATGGGATTCTCCTGGTTTGAGCTGTACTTTATAGAAAACAAGGGAATGGCCTGGGGTTGGGAATTTGGGGGCGACTGGGGAAAGATGTTGCTGACCCTGTTCCGCCTGGCAGCCGTTATTTTCGGTACCTGGTACCTTGGCCGGATCGTAAAGCAAGGCTATAGCCGCGGTTTTATCATCTGCGCTTCGCTGATCTATGCAGGTGCTTTAGGCAACCTGATCGACAGTATGTTCTACGGAATGATCTTCGAAGAAAGCTCTTATTCGTATGTGGCAAAAATGTTCCCCGAGCATGGGTATGCGGGTTTTTTGCATGGCAGAGTGGTAGATATGTTGCATTTTCCTCTTATTCGTTCCACTTACCCGTCGTGGGTGCCGTTCGTGGGTGGTGAAGAGTTTGAATTCTTCAGTCCTATTTTCAATATTGCCGATGCTTCTATTTCTGTCGGTGTGATCACATTATTTATTTTCCAGAAACGCCTGTTCAAAAAGAAAGATGCGGGTTCGCATTCAACTGTGGAAACAAATGCGGAAGTAAGTGATAAAGTCCAGGTGGGATAAATTAAAAAGGTGGTTCACTGAACCACCTTTTTAATTTATATAGTCTTCAGATTATTGTTTCATTACTCTCTTATAGATCATCATCCCCGAAAGCTCCACTCTGAGAATATAAATTCCTGAGGGTAAAATATTCGTATCGTCCAGTGAAAGCTGGTTTACACCATCACGGACGTCGAATGATTTTCTTTTCACCACACTGCCCATATTGTCGATCAGTTCAGCTTTGGCAATGCCGCCTCTTTCTGTTGAAATATCGAAGAACAGTTCGCGGCCAAAAGGATTAATAACAGAAACAAAGGCGAAAGTTGCCGGCTGTGAGGTCAGTTCCAGCACACGGGAATAACTGCCCCTGTTGTCTGCAGTGCGCAAATTGATCCTGTAATAGGTTTTGCGGGTAAGATCATTCGGATCGGTGTATGAATAAGAATGTTGTTCAGCAGCATTGCCGCCATAACCGTTGAGAGTGGAGATGGTAACAAAATTTGTTCCGTCATAACTTCTCTGGACGTCATAAAATATTGGTTCATCTTCATTGGTCACTGTCCACTTGAGCGTGCTTTTGCCACTACGCACCGATCCGTTGAAGGATAAGAGTTTGGTGGCAAGTACTCCGCCGCAATCAATCACATTGAGTGTTACACTGTTCATCAGATCGGTAGAGCGGCAGGCCTCACTTGAAAGGTTGCCTGTGCTGGTACCCAGTATAAGCCTGAATTTTTTGCCATTATCTGCTACCGTAGTGATAGGGGTTGTATAAGAACTCCAATACTCCCACATATTCAGCTCAGCATTGAAAGACGGCGTACTGTCTCTTATGGTACCGAGATTGGTCCAGTTAACACCACCGTCGTCACTGGATTGCCATTGATGATACCGGTAGTTATTGAAATAAGAGCGGATAGTATCCGTCAGTTTTAAAGGATTGCCCTGGCAAACGGTCGGCGTAATGGTAGGTGAATATTTCATGTTAGGCAAGCAGGTTGCTACACCAATGTCATCGATTGCCCAGTCGTTGCCACCACCGCCCGGTGCATTGTTACGGATCGTAACGGTCATGCTGGTTTGGCCGGCCCTTGTTTTGAATACAAATCCCTTTTTCACCCAAAGACCGGTGTAGGGAATATTTCCGCTGGTATAATAGTCTTCTCCATCTATTTGAAAACTAAGATTGGGGCGTACACCGGAAGAGTCATTACCGGGACCGGGAGTGTAACCGCTGACAGTGGCGCCTTTACCGCTTGGATCGCATCCGCAACGGCGGCACACGTTCCTGAACCAGGCCGAGAATTCATAATAAGTTTCTTCGCAAAGCCCGGTGATGGTTTGGGAGAAAGCGAGGTTGGTTTCATAACTGGCATTCACAACAACAGTATAACCTCCTGAGCCGGGATTATTACCCGCATAAGGATCGGCTGCTCCTGTATGATCGCCTATGATATCCCATACGGTAAACACACGGGAATTGCTACCAGTACCTGATGAGTAAGGAACATTAGGATTGGTAGTTCCATCTGCACTGGTCGTATTGGCCAGTCCATAAAAATTATCATTGGGTGTGCCGGTTCCAAAGTTCTTGAATGTATAGGGAAGTGGCACAAATGTAGTTCCACCTGCCCTGTTTTGTGCAGAGCCTGAACCAAACGTACCGCCATATTCTCCTACGATAGCATTAGAGCCGATTGCATTGGAGCATAAGCCGTAGTCTGGAGCTATCTTGATGCTGTAAGGGGTGAAGTTGGATGAAAATATTGTTGATCCTGATCCTTTCAGATACCGGAAATTACCGGCAGGAAGCCTAACGCTTTCATCAATCGATACGCTTGGGGAACTTTTGATTTTTATGCGATAAGCATATACGCGTATACAGGTGCTGCCCCAGAAAGAAGGCGGGAAATAATTCCCTCCCCACAGACCACCGCCATTAGTATTGCCTATTCCCTGCATGGCTACGTTGGCTGCACCCGCGCCATTGCCGATGTTAAAACGGATACGGCCGGTCATTTTATCAATATTGGCAGAATCAGTATCGGAAGCGTCGGTATAAGAATATTGCACAAGCCCCTCATTGGAGATCATCTGCAGCGAATTGCTGATATACTCAAATTTGGTAAGGTTGATCGTGTCATTGTAACGCACACTATTCAGCCTGTTGCTGCTGCTGCCGCCCGATACAGCAATGGTCGCCCTCACTTCAATGATATCGCCAGGCAAAAAAGTTCCCCCGTTCGGCCGGCTGAGATTGATGAAGCTCTTACCGGTCGTTACAGTAGGCTGCGCTGCAACCTCCATAGCTGGCAATATGCAAAAAGCAAGAAAACAGTGCAGTAGCCTGACCTTCCTACACGACACCCGAAAAAGAATACTGGGTAAAGCTGTTTTCATAAGCAGGATTATAGTTATTCAAAAGATGGATTTACCGGTCCAAAATACATGGATTACAGAGACAAAGCAATAGTACTTTGAGCATCTAAACCTACGTGTATTCACCTATACATTTCCCCTGCAAAAGCAAGTAATTTTTATTGTGTTTCAGACCATATTTTTAAAACGAAAAATATAGGCGAAACAGTATAAATCAGTTATGTATTTAAAATAAAAAAGGGCCCTATTGGGCCCTTGAAACATGAGCTTTTTTGATTATTTGAACTGGTTGAACCAGCTTTTTTTACCGGAATTCAGGCCTTCGGAAGGAATGGCCGTTCTCGAAACAGGGTCATTTACAGGGGCTTTATAGGGGTTGGACATTGGTGATATCCTGATCCGGCTCATCGATTTTGCTTTACTATCAAGCAGTTCTTTCAGATAAGCTGATTCTTCATCCCTGTTGGCCGGTTCAGTGGCCTCAGCCCTGGCCTGCTCCAAAGTTTTGAGCGGATAGGCTGAAATGTATGGTGTACGCTTCATTTCTTTCATAGATTCGGATTTTGAGTGAATGGAAACCAAGAGGCAAGTTGGGCTTTTTCTGCCTCAATTGCAAACGGATGAACATAAAAAAAAGAGAAGAACCTTTATTCCTCTCTTTTTACGTTAGTGCTTTTACGATTTATGTTCAATCAGCTCAGCTTACCCACCATATTACCCGGCACCACCCACTGGTCAAACTCTTCCGGGGTAACATAGCCAAGCTTTACGGCCATTTCTTTCAGTGTCGTTCCTTCCTTATGTGCTTTCTGGGCAATTTCTGCTGCTTTGTAATAACCGATTTTGGTATTGAGCGCT
>DATAJQ010000143.1:0-4501 GCA_036262095.1 Chitinophagaceae bacterium
CTGCCATTATCATCACTTCGGGCGATTTCCAGTTCCAGCCCGCCATCGGGTTCTTTGGCATAACCATTATTGCGGCTTATGGTATAACCAGCCAGCCATGTCTTGCCTTCCAACGGCAGCAGCCTTCCATATTGAGCTCCATATCTTCCATGACTGCGTCCGCTGGTCCCACCTGCTTCAGATACATTTCCTTTGTCTTCAAATACAGGTACATTCCGAACATCAACTGAATCTGTCCAGGAGATAGATGAACCGCTTTGCCGTTTTACAACAGGCCAGCCATTCCTGTATTCAACAGGATCGATCAGGAACATACGGATCTCCCCTGTTACTTTTTCTCCTGGCTTCGCAGCAATGGCGTGATAAGCGATATAACGATTACCCTTTGTATCAGTAAAAATGGAATTATGTCCAGTACCTATCCAGTGCTCGTTCATTTCAAGCACCACACTACTGCCTGTTCCGTTTTCTTCACCCAATGTAATAAAGGGCCCTTCGGGTTTATCAGCCCGTGCTACCAACACAGCATAACTGGGATTAGCCCCACAACAATTATCTCCGGAATAATACAGGTAGTATTTGCCATTGTAATAATCTACCCAGGCTCCTTCCACTAACTGATCATATTTTTTTTCGCGGGCAGGAAAGATCAGGTCTTTGGGCGAAGAACCTGGTTTGAAAGCACTCCAATCGTCTGTCATCTCCTGCACTTTGATCGGCTTATGAGCCGAACCCCAGTACAGTAACTTCCTGCCACTGACAGGATCAATGAAAGCCATAGGGTCTATGTTCACAAAAGTTTCACCACAGATCAGTGGTGTGCCTTTATCAACAAAAGGCCCTTCGGGTTTATCCGCGTATGCCACACCCAGGCATTTACCCAATGTTGTATCTATGGATTCGGCTGAATAGAACAGTACATATTTCTTTATCTGCGGATCATATATTACATGCGGCGCCCAGAAATCATGGCTCCCCCAGGACGGTTTCTGTGGCAGTGCATCACCTATAATGGTCCAGTTTTGCAGATCAGTGCTGCCTGCCACCTGTATATGCAATGTTTTTCCCGGGCGGTTGGGATTGGTTGCATAGGCGTAATACTTACCATTCGTACGGATAACCGTGGGGTCAGGGAAATCAAGATCAATAACAGGGTTGATGATCTTTTGCTGGGCAGCCGTACTGATGCAGGCCAACACGGCTGCTACGATTGAAAGGGCTTTCATTGTAGTGATTTTATTTCATCGCATTGGCCTCACTTGTCAGTTTACGGATCAGCTTAACTTCCTTTTCCCTGTAGGGTTTTCCATTGGTATGGAAGATTTCATGGAACCACAATGGAGGCTCAGAGTTATATTGTTTGGTCCAACTATCCCAGGCATACTTGGTTTGACTCTTTCCATCTACCAGGCCCCAATTGATAGCTCCCACTTTATATTTTTGAGCAATGGGTAATGAACTTTCAAAATAGCTGTTGTTGCCACGGGCCATATATTCTGTACAAATAATGGGTCGGCCAAGAGGCTGCAGCCATTTGATCCGCTTTTCAAACTCCTCACCATTTTCATAATTATGAAAAGTGATAATATCCGATTGGTCCAGCTGCAGTTTTTCTATGGGCTTCAGTTTCACTGGCGATGACCAGTCGCCGGCCCATACGCCGGATGTCAGCGGTTGTGATGGATTTACGGAACGTGCCCACTCAAAAGTTTTTTGCAACAGCGGCAGTACATAATCAACTTTATTGGGCAACTCCACTTTACCATAAGCGGTATTATTGGTATTGTCCGGTTCATTCCATAGATCCCATGCAAGTATACGCTCATCATTGGCAAATGCTGATACCACTCCCTTTACATAAGCTTCCAGTCGGGGATACTGAGTTGAATCTTTCAGCGCTTCATAACCCGGACTTTGCACCCATCCTGAATTGTGCACAAAAGGTTTGGGATCACGTTGCTTACCCAGTTCAGGAAAGGGATCCCAGCAGGAATCGAACAATACGAATACCGGCTTGATATGATGACGGCTGGCTATTTCCAAAAAAGTACTCAGCCTCTTCTGAAATCCCGCTGCATCCTGCTTCCATAAGAGATCGTGCAGGTACACACGAACAGTATTCATACCGATACTTGCAGCCCACCCCAGTTCACGGTTGATTGTGGCCGTATCAAAAGTCTCGGCCTGGAACATTTCCAGCTCATTGATGGCAGTACTTGGGATGAAATTACAACCTACCAGCCAGGGTTGTTTACTATACCAGTCATTGGCTTGCTCTTTGGTCCATACTCCACGACCATTAGAGGTTTCCTGTTGCGCAACTGGTTGCTTTTCTTCTTGCTTCCCCTGTTCATTACACGCTGTTGACTGGATTAAAATACCGGCTGCCAATAAAAGCCCGGAAAGTCGGATTAACTTCATGCTATTTAAATTTTCAGGATTATATTATTGAACTTGAGCAACAGGCACCTGCTTGTCTTCATTTACCTGCAATACATCAACTCCATCACTTCCGGCTATAAACTGGCAGGCGCTGAATAGTATACGGCGCGGTGCCACATGTTGCGGGCTGTTGTGAGCATGATAATACATCACCAGCTTATCTCCTATTGTAACAAATGCATTATGCCCAGTGCCCTGTATATTGTCCGTTTTTGGAATGATCGGATTAGCAGCATATTTTGTAAAAGGCCCCAATGGTGAAGCAGATACAGCATATCCCACATTATAGGCCGGGCTTCTGAAATCATTGGCCGTATAAAACAAGTAATACAGATTTTTATGTTTCAACATAGCCGGAGCTTCTGTTACAGGCCATTGGGCACCTGAAACGATCTCCCATTCCTGGCTTTGTGAGATACAGGGAACAATCGTATTTTCTTTTATCGACTTCCAGTCATCATTCAACTCAGCTCCAAAAATGCGATTACCATTATCGAACCGCACAAAATATAAATAGCTTTTCCCATTATCATCAACAAACACATGCGGGTCGATCTCTTTTTCTGTATGCAATGGCTGCTGATCACTTTGTTTAAATGGCCCTAATGGCGAATCACTGGTAGCAACCGCAATATGTTCATTCGCTGTATAGAACATGTAGAAAGTATTGTTGCGATAAAAAACTTCCGGAGCCCAGAAACCTGTAGCACCATAGGATTGCCCTTTTGCAAGCGCCCATCCATTACCTGCCTTACCTACCGGTCCTTCCCAATTCTTTCCATCGGTGGACTTATACACCGGAATCCCTTCATCAGGAGTGGAGCCGGATGTTCCATAGAGATAATACATGCCTTCATGCTTCAGCACAAAAGGATCGGCAAGCGAAACAGGCTGCCAGGAAGGAGTGCCTGTTCCGCTTTGTGCCTCCTTGTTCTTTGTGCACATCGTCATCAATACCAACAGAGAAGCATATAGGATCATTGCTTGCTTATTCATAGTGATACGTTAATATTTGTCGTTCTGGTCCAGGTTGGGATTATTGAGCACCTCTGTTTGAGGTATCGGCAGCCTGATATGCTTGCCTACCACAAAGTTGTTGAAGTCAGGATCTCTTTGTGCTACCAGGTTCACTTTCGCTTGTGTTTCCAGGTCGCCCCAGCGTTTAAGATCAGCCCAGCGTACGCTTTCACCACAAAGTTCAAGCACACGTTCTGTTTTTAAGCGTTCACGGAAAGCATCTTTGCTCAGCAGTGCATCAGGATGTGCCATGGCCAGCGGAGTCATATTCACACGGGCACGCACGCTGTCTACATATTTTGCTGCAGTAATTGTTTGATCAAGCTCATTCAATGTTTCCGCATACATCAGCAACACATCTGCATAGCGGACCATACGGAAATTATCCTGGGAAAAATAATCTTCATTGGTACGGAAATAATCACGCTGATATTTCCTGAACCAGGCTTCATCATTATTCCATTCCCAGTTGCGGCCATACACTTTGTCGCCAAAATCTGCCTGCAGTGCAGGGTAGAACAATGAATAACGCAGCCGTGGATCGAGACTGTTGCTGGCAGTCTTTTCCTTTTTGAATTCATTTACCAGCCAGTAACGTGCCTGACCATCGCTCCAGCCAATGCCCCGGGGAGCAAAGAACTGTGCACGGTGGCTTCCCATGTTCTGGTTGGGATCGTCACCATCCCCTCCTTTGTTTACATCAGAGAATTGTATTTCATATACAGACTCTTTATTGTTCTCACTGGTGTGAACGAAATTATCCTGGAAGTTCGGCATCAGGTCATATTTGCCGGAACCAGCACCGGTAAAGAAATAGTCCAGTGCGGTTTTAGCCTGCTGCCATTTATGTTGTTGCATAAATGTGCGGGCAAGAAAAGCATTCGCAGCACCTTTGGTAGGTCGGCCTACATTTCCATCATCCCATTGCACGGGCAGCACAGCCAGTGCTTCTGTAAAATCTTTTTCCACCTGTGTCCACACTTCTGCCAACGGATATTGCTGGGGAAGATCATCCGGCTTTGAAGGTTCCAGTACCAATGGA
>DATAJQ010000144.1:0-12228 GCA_036262095.1 Chitinophagaceae bacterium
CAGATCATTTACGGTTTCCCGTAAAAAAAACTCGCAATTCATAGAATATTTTCGTAACACTAAACCAAACGAAAATGAAGTATTACAATGAACGGTAAAATAAAAATGTTGCCGTCCATGAAGATCTCATTCTTGCCGGTCCTTATATATTTCATCCTGTGTTTTGCAAGTTGCAGCGATGAAACAAAACCGTTTAAGTCTGAAAATCCTTCGTCCAGTATACTTAGATGTTACGGAGATTCCGCCTGCGCAGCCTGCTTATCATGTAATTATTGTAAACTATGCAATGCTGGCGGGAGCTGTGGAGTTTGTGATTCTTCCAAGAATGGTGTGGTCAAACCAAAGGCAAAGCCACCCACCGTCAAAGAGCAATGTAGCGCGATTACAAAAAAGGGAACACGATGTAAACGCTCAATAAAAACCGGAATTTATTGCTGGCAACATCAACGCTAAATTATTTACGCTATAGATGAATGTTTTACTGAAAAGAAGGCCTTCTTTTACGAACCACCATTCTCATCCACCTAAAACTTTAACCATGAACGAAACGATCCAGTCTGCCTCTCAAACAGAAGATGCCATCCGCTGCCCCAAATGCGGCTCAACACAGATCCATGCCGACAAAAAGGGGTTTAGCGGGGCTAAAGGTTGTTGCGGTGCGATCGCACTGGGGCCTCTTGGACTGCTCTGCGGCACACACAAACAAAACAAAGTTCGTATTACCTGTTTAAAGTGCCGCCATAGCTGGTAATATGAAAGCAACTCAGATTCACCTGGGCTGTCATGGCATTCCTGCACGCTGTTTCAAAGTTCGGGGCAAAGCGATGCCTTTTTGCGCAAGATGCCTTGGTGCCAGTATTGGTCATTTGGCAGGCATACCGGCCAGCATTTTTCTTAAGTCTGTCGGGTGGCATTGGTTGCTGGCCGGCCTGATGATCATGCTTGCAGATTGGCTGTTACAAAATAAGTACAAGATCTATCATAGTAATCTGTCACGGCTCGCTACCGGCATAACGGGAGGTTTTGCTGTTGCCGCATTGATCATAATGCTGGTCCGCCCGTTGATCAGTGCGGTATTACAATGAATATGCTGCGGGAAAGAGTTCAACTTACTGCCAAATCAACTGCTGTATTAATTTGTCAACCATACCATTGAACCTTATTTTATGAATGATTCGCAGTCAAACCGCTATCGTTATATCCGTTTTATGAACGATGAGCCTTACCGCCGGTTCGTCCGGGCAAATGGAGATCTTAAACATCAACAAGCCAATACGCCGACTTCTTTCATTATGCGTCATGGCCCTTATGTCGGCGGCTTGTTGTTCAGACGTGAATGGATCACCCGTCGCAAAGAAATCCTCTTGCGTGATCAGCATCGCTGCCGCGTTTGTGGATCATCACAAAACCTGCAGGTCCATCACCGTCAGTATCACTTTGTGGTCCGCAAGAATCAGTTCAAACTTCCCTGGGAGTATGAAGACAAGCTACTGATCACTTTGTGTGAACAATGTAACCGCAAAGGCCATAGGAAATACAAAGTACCAACCATCAACATTTAAACACGACCATCATGGGATTTCTTAGCTTTTTATTCGGTTCAAGAAAAGATCAACCAACTCCGGTTACGGAACCGGCCGAAGTGCCTGAAGATTTATTTATTCAAAAAGAACCGACCGAAACGTCAGGCGACGAGTCGGCAAGCACCGCAAGAGAAGCCAAAGGCATAAGCCTTCTGTTTTCATTTCTGGAGCAAAATCATGAAGGAAAGGGATACGACGATGCATTGGTAAACCCGGATGGCTCGCATCTTGAACAAAATCTGAATGCCATCAAAAATGAGTTTGAGCGAACTGTCCGGAAGGTCAGGATCTTTTATGAAGACTTCATCCGCCAGGTTGATTTCCATATTGCGAGTCGGGCACGGAGTGGTATGATTGATACAGTGGAGGAGCTGACGACAAAGAAAGAAACGGCCGAGAGCCATATAAAGCAGGTGCAGGAAATAGAGTTGCAGGCTAAAAACAACGAAGGGCCGGGACAGGGAATTCTGATCAGCTATACACGGGGCTTCAGGAACGGCCTGGCGGCTATTACAGGACATTCCATTCTGAAAGAGGTCTTCTAAAAAAGGAAGTTTATGAAAAATTGGTGGATACGATTTGGCTGCTTTTTAACCGGTTATAACTATATGATCTTGCGGTCATGCAGTGAGGCTTCGGCCAAGTCGCTAAAAAAATATACAGCAGCTATATTGATTGTTTGCATCGTATGGGCATTTGTCGGATTTTCCTTTACACAGCGCTATCTGCATACCACTTCATGGGGCGCTGCCGCAGGAGCTGCATTGATGGTACTGATCGTGATTCAGATCGAACGTCAGATCGTTCTTTCCTTAAACCCGTCATTATTCCTGTTTATCTCCCGTTTGCTCATTGCACTGATGATGGCAGTACTTGGTGCGGTGGTCGTGGACCAGATCATTTTCAAGGACGATATTGAGTTGGAGAAAATGAGCTTTATCCAAAACCGGGTTGATTCTGTTGTTGAAAGAAGAACAAGGGACCTGAGGGCCCAACTGGAATCACTGGATACCATGATCACTGTTAAGGAAAAGGAAGTAGCAAGCCTCGATTCCGAAATATCAAAGAAACCACATATTACTTCCTATGTGACCAGCTCAATACAAAGATCCCGCGGTCTTGATTCGAATGGGCACAAGCTTCCATCGGAAATACAAACGATCACCACAGCATCTCAGCAACCAAATCCCAAAATTGAAAGCGCAAGATCCATCCGTCAGATCATTGAAAAAATGCGGAATGAAAAACTGGCAAAGGACAGCATGCTTCTAAACAGCCGGCCGGAAGCCGAGAAGCAGATCAATACAAAGGTTGGATTCCTTGATGAATTGAATATTATGTTTTCACTGCTCAAGAAATCCACAGCAGCCCGTCTTGTGTATATACTATGGTTTGTATTCCTCCTCGGACTTGAACTGCTTGTGTTGTTAAGCAAGGCTAATGAAAAGGAAAACGATTATGAAAAAGTGGTCCGGCACCACATGGAACTTCAAAAGCGTAAACTTGATCTTTTAGCAAACATGGGAACCTGAAGCCGCACTTGATAAGTATCCCAGGCCATCATATACCTAATACTATAAAAAAAATTACCATGGACTTCAAAGATGAAATCAAGCTCTTCTCCGAGCGCGTTGAAAAACTCAAAGATGAGATCCGCACAGAAGAGGCCACCAAAAATGCCTTTATCATGCCTTTCATCCAATTGCTCGGCTATGACGTATTCAATCCTTTTGAAGTAATGCCGGAATTCATCGCCGACATTGGCATTAAGAAAGGGGAGAAGGTTGACTATGCAATTATGAAAGATGGGCAACCCGCGATCCTTGTGGAATGCAAGCATTGGGGAGAAAGCCTGGATCCGCACAATTCACAGCTCTTCCGGTACTTTCATACGACTTCTGCAAAGTTTGGATTGCTTTCTAATGGCATTATCTATCGATTTTATACAGATCTTGCTCAGCCGAATAAGATGGATGAAAAGCCATTCTTCGAATTCAGTGTCACTGATATTAAAGACACCCAGGTGGAAGAGCTGAAGAAATTCCACAAATCATACTTTGATGTCGACAGCATTCAAAGCACGGCGAGTGATCTCAAGTTCATGAATGAATTGAAAGCGCTGATAGCGGTCGAGTTCCAGACGCCAACGGAGGGATTGGTGCGGCATTTTGCGAAACAGATCTATCCGGGAATGCTGACAACTCGCGTGATCGAAACGTTCAGTAATCTTACTAAAAAGTCACTGCAGCAATATATCAATGATTTGATCACTGAGCGATTGCAGGCTGCTTTGAAAAAGGAACATGAAGGAACGGCTGTCGTTACCCAGCAGGGAAACACTAAGCCACCTGAAGACGACCGGATCGAAACGACAGCAGAAGAGCTGGAAGGCTATCAGATCGTGAAAGCGATATTACGGCAGAAGATCAAGCCGGGCCGGGTTGTTCATCGGGATGCGCAATCTTACTTCGCGATTTTGTTGGATGATAATAACAGGAAGCCGATTTGCAGGTTATACCTGAATGGATCGAAGCGGTATGTTGGGATTTTTGATGAACAGAAGAAGGAAACGAGGCTGGAGATTTTAACAGTGGATGATATATTTCTACATGGGGAAGCGCTGGTGAAAACGGTTGAAGTCTATGACAAATCCTTAATTGAATAAGCATTTGTAAAACCGATCATTTTCCTGAACTATCTCTAATCTAAATTTAGTGGGGGCCTTTGCTGCCATTGAAGTCAGTAAAGTCAATTAAAACAACGTCAGTTCGTTATTGATTTTTCGATAGATCCAAATATGGCATCTGAGAAGCCTCGTCTGATGTAGAGAAAATCTTTTTTCGATGCATTACTGAAATGAAATGTGTTTACTTAAAAATCTGTCCATATCGTCAAACTGATTCAAAGAAATCCAATGCAAATTCACAAAACTCTATAATAATACTCCTGTCCGTTTCAAATTCCTTCCGATCTCCAAGATAGTTTTTTGATGTCGGTGTTATCTCTACGCCTCTCTCCAACTCAACGAACGACACACATTTGATGTGCTTCTTTGAAACAACAACGATAAAGGCGTTTTTCCACGGATATTCTTTTGCAAGATCTTCCCTGCGAAAGTTTCCATCCGCTCTGAACTTCACCTCAATAAAGTGAATCAACTTTGTTTTCGAATTCTGAACAACAAGATCCGGCATGGAGCTGATTTCCTTTGCTTCTGGAGACTCGACGCCCTGCAATAATTCCATGATCCCGGGAATTGTATTTTCCATCCCGTATTTGAAGACTTTATAGCGAAGGGCCAAGAACAATTCTTGTATCAATGTTTCGGCAATTCTTCCTTTGATCATGCTAAATCGGAAATGATATTCGCGATCAGTCATTCCGGTTGATAGGGCTTTCCTATTTTCTTTGTCGTAATAGCAGTCGTAGCAGAGACCTTTTTCGAATTTTGTGTAAGAACCACAAATAATGCAGGAAGCCATAGGTGGGGTTTTAGGTGAATATAGACAAGATAGATGTTTGAATCGTTTACGGCTCAAAAATTACCCGTTTGCTAGACTTTTTTCTACGTATTTGTATCTTTACACTCTTACGCCAACAGCAAATCGTCTTGGTCTATAAGAAAATTGTCTAAATAACCCGCATGTCCACCCTTCGCATCATTCCATTTTCCGATCTCTCCACCGCCGACCTCATCGTCGATGCCGTCTACGAAGGTGATAACAAGATCGGAGCCGGCAGCGATCCTTTAGCAAGACTGCTCCCTGTCGGCAACCAAGGCGGATTCCGTTTCGCCGGCAAAGGCTCCAATAAAAAGATCGTAGTGCTCTATACAAGTGGTGACGACAAGGACTGGCCCGATCGACTGGAATTAACGACTGGCCAATTCATTTACTTCGGCGATAATAAAACACCCGGCCACGAACTCCATGATACACCCCGTGGCGGCAACACCATCCTGCAGCAGACCTTCGAAGCCCTGCACCTACCTGACCGCAAGTTCGTCCCGGCATTTTTCATTTTCATGAAATATCCCACGCCATCCAGCAGCCGCTCCGTGCAGTTCAAAGGATTGGCCGTGCCTGGCTTTCCCGGCGTGCCGCAGACCGAAGACCTGACAGCCAGCTGGAAATCCACCAACCAACAACGCTTTCAAAACTATAAGGCTATTTTTACCGTTCTGGATGTGCCAGTGGTCAAAAGAGAATGGATCACTGACTTATTGAATAGCGAGCCTCTTAGCATCAATGCTCCCCAGCCCTGGAGAAAATGGATGGATCAAGGCATCTACACGCCCCTGACCTCGGAAGCTACTACCCTGATCAGGACAGAAAAACAACAAACACCCGACTCCAACCAAAAGATAGAGATCCTCAGCACTGTCTGGCATTATTTCAAAGAAAGTCCGATTGCCTTCGAAGCCTTTGCCGCCCGTATCTTCCAAATGATGGACCAGCGTGTGATCATCGACGAGATCACCCGTGGCACGATCGATGGCGGCCGCGACGCCATCGGCAAATATGTATTAGGATTGCATCAAGATCCGGTGTATGCAGAATTTTCCTTGGAAGCGAAATGTTACCGGCCTCCCTTCGTCACAACTGAATCCGCTAATACCGTTGGCGTGAAGGAGGTTGCTCGATTGATCTCCCGGATCAGGCACCGGCAGTTTGGAGTATTGGTGACGACGTCTATTATTGCTCGTCAAGCGTATGAAGAAGTACGATCTGATAAGCATCCGATCATTTTTATTTGCGGGAAGGACATTGCAGATACGTTGGTGGAGAATGGGTTTAATACAAAGGAATTAGTAAACGGTTTATTGGAGAAGGATTTTGGGATAGGATAAATTAAATAATTACCTCCGCCTCTTCCTGACCGGAAAGGATTAGGCAACCTATCAACAACATTGCTGGATAATTAATTATCCTCACATTGTCATGGACACAAAATAATTCTCCTAAAACTATGAAATAGCTCTCTCAGTTTGTATTTTCAAAGCTCCTTTTAATCGAACACCTGATGAGACTAACTATCGCTATCATAGTAGCTATTTCCGGGTATTTGATTTATCTCTGGGCAAAAAATAAAGAGAGAGTGAAGAAAGATAGGGTATTCCGGCGGGGTATGCAAGCTACCGCTATCGATCATCCTGAAATGAACAGCCGCTAGATTTTCCTGCTGTTTTTCTTATCGCAGTTTAACGGGTTCGAGCAATTCAGGAACCGGCACCTGAAGAAAGACTGCGATCTCAAACAACTGCGGTACCGAAGGTTGGCTATAATTAGTACACCATTTTGAGACGGTCTGCACGCTTACTCCCAAATGCTCGGCAAGCTCTTTATTCTTTACCTGGTGAAGTGCAAGGTTGGCTTTAATGCGGTTGTAGATTTTCTTTTTTTGTTCCATGATGTTAAAGAATAAAAGATAATGCTTAATCTGTTTTTTTACGGGGAGCAGGGTGTTCAATAGGTAGATCGGGTCGATCACCTTTGAGGTCATTGGGTTCCAGCAATGTGCGGACATCCACGTTAAGAGAACCGGCGATCTTATAAAACATCTGAATAGAAGGTTGGTTAGTATTGGTAACCCATTTTGAAACGAGTTGAGCTGTGACATTAAGATAGGCGGCTAGGTCCTTATTCTTTACACGTGCATTTGCAAGAGCTGCTTTGATCGAATTATACTTTATCCTTTGCTTTTCCGCCATAGATTAAAAATAGCAAAGTCAAAATATTGAATATGAATAGTTTGTAATCTCTATAGGCGATAAATAGTCTTTTAAAGCGATTTATATCCCTCAATGTGGTTTTGTTAAATAATAGGGATATTTCTAAAAAGATTGAAAATTTTCTCCACGGTTATATTTTTACCTACTTTATATCATTTATCACTTTTATAAATATTATATTAAGCTGTATGGATAATCTGATTTAACCCCGTAGGCAGGCAATAAAGCACCAGACTATCAAAACCTGAACTATTACCTTCATACTATGAACTTCCCCGATACACCCGGACTTCGCAACCTTGACCCTGACGATCTCATGAAATTTTGAATAAAGTTGAAGAATCAGTAAAAATTCTTTTACTACAGACCTCGGTTTGGAGAAAGATCAACTGAAAAGAGATGCATCATTTGCATGAACAAAAACAACGATCACCTTATTCTTCTCCCAGTTATATGTTAAAAAAGAAATTGACCCAACAATGAACATGGAGCAAATGTTGCTGTTACTTACCGGGCTGTTTGCCTGAACACATTTATGGTTAAAAGGCTTTTGTGGATATTACTTCTTTTCCTGGTGGCGGATCTCTATTTCTACCAGGCCGTTACCACGCTGACGCAAAATCCGTTGCTGCATGTCAGCTACTGGCTGTTGGACCTGTTGCTGCTCGGCGGGTTGATATCCATTATATCTATACACAGAGCTGGTCATAATGCTCAGCGCTGGATAGCCGGGCTGATGTCCGGTGTGTTGCTGGTCTTCATTCCCAAATTAGTGGCTTCGCCGGTACTGCTGGCAGAAGATATCGTTCGCTTGCTGCAAGGTTTTCCTCCGAGAAGCATCTATGTTAGCGAGATGGCAGTGGCGCTCGCATTGCTGATGTTTCTTATAACCCTTTTTGGATTAACCCGCGGCAGGCATTTTTATAAAGTGAGACGGGAAACATTGTACTTCCACGACCTGCCTGAAGCATTTGATGGTTTTACGATCACTCAACTATCCGACATCCACTCCGGCAGTTTCAGTGGGGCCAGAGGTGTACAAAAAGGTATCGACCTGGTGAATGCCCAGAACAGTGATCTGCTGTTATTCACCGGCGACCTGGTTAATCATATGGCGGTCGAGATGGAACCCTGGATCCCTGCTTTTACAACCCTGAAAGCACCTTACGGCAAATATTCCGTACTGGGTAATCATGATTATGGTGATTATATCCGCTGGGAAACGAAAGAAGCAAAGGAGGCCAACCTGGACCGGTTAAAAGAGATCCAGGCGGAAATGGGTTTTACGTTGTTATTGAACGAAGCGGTAACCATAAAAAGACAAGATGAAACGGTGTCTTTAATAGGTGTCGAAAACTGGGGTAAAGGCGGTTTTCACAAATATGGTGACTTAAAAAAAGCTACGGAGGCTGTACCGAATGAAGCATTCAAAATATTACTATCACATGATCCCTCGCATTGGGATGAAGTGACCATTGATCATCACCAACATGTGCATCTTACATTAGCCGGGCATACGCATGGTATGCAGTTTGGGATCGAATTGTTTGGTTTTAAGTGGAGCCCGATCAAGTATGTGTATAAGCAATGGGCCGGGCTTTATGAGCAGGAAGGGAAATATCTCTATGTGAACAGAGGTTTCGGGTATCATGGCCTGAAAGGAAGGATAGGGGTGTGGCCGGAGATAACGGTATTGACGTTGAAGCGGAAATGAAAAGAGGCGTTTGAATGAAAAGGGACACACAGGAAATATTGAAGGCAGGGCCTCATCGATATCTTTAATGCTGATCACTCAAAAGCTCATCTATCCTCACCGGCTTATAATTTTTCTTTTTCAGATAATTGATCAGCTCCGGCAGTTTGTGAAAAAACTTATCGGTGCGCTGAGGGCCTGCGCCGGCATGGATCAGCAGAATGAATCCATTGAGACCGGAAGGATCCTTTTGCTCATATTCGGTAATAGAACGGAAAATAGCTTCCGAGCTGAGATACTTATCGCCCATCGCCGGAAAAGTATAGTCGGCAGCCGATCTGGTACCCGGTGTGAAATTAATGAGGGTTAATCCAGCTTTCCTGCTCCATTCAGTGATCGCGGAATTGTACCACTCATACGACGGCAGGAAAAACTTAGCCTTATCTGTTGCTATCCCAACTTTCTGCATTGCCAGGAAATTATTGGCGATATCCTGCCGGAACGCTTCTTCAGTGACCAGTATTTTATTGCGATCATTCCAGTCAGCATACAGCAGGTGCTTATCTGAATGGGCACCCAGGTAATGACCCTGACGATTCAACTCTTTTATGGCTTTGGTAAATGATGGATTGCGGTATGCATTCCCGGTGAAAAAGAAAGAACCTTTCAGGTGATGCTTTGATAAGGTATTGCCAATAAAATCTGCACCTTCCAGGAATTCATCACCGGTGAACACGATGGCCATTTTTTTAGAAGCAGTATCAGCTCTCCTGATAGCGCCATAGCTATCTTTCTCTGCTTTCGGCAAAGACTGCTGTTCAAGTGCTGCCATCAGGTATACCAGCGAAGCTGTGCCGTCCATCGTTGGTTCATTGGTGCTGTAATCGCCGGCATCGTCATGATACACCACGAAATCAGATTGGAGGGCTGCATACTCATCAGGAGCTTTCAGGTGAATGCCGATAAGGTTCCTGTAAATGGAGCCATAAACCGGTCCATCTACCAGTCCACCATCAATGGGATAATGATAGATCTCCGACAAAGAGGAATGCGGATCTGCAGGAGAATCGCCCTGCGCCGGTAAGCCGCATACCATACTCGTGCCCCATGGATTGCAGCCAAACAGCCAGTCGATACAGGCCTGCTCAAGTTCGAGATAGCTATTATCCCCACTGAGCTGACGGTATAAAATACACTGTATCGCGAAGGAGGTCGTTAAATTATTGGAACACCAGATAAAGGGGATTCCGCGATAGAATGCATTATGATTTGCTTTCGCCCATACCTTTTCAATTCCCTGCTTGTAATAGGATATCATCTGCTGTTTCATGCTGCCGGAACTGTTCCTGGCAATTTCGTAATGGCCAAAATTGTGGAAGGGATACCATTGGTAGTGTCTTGCAGTATCAGCACCCATCCAGGGGGTTGATTTTTCCTGTTCCGCATATTGCAATGCCTGTTGCAACAGACCTGTATCGCGGTTGATATGGTAAAGATTTATGGCTGCCAGTTCCATATCATCCACCCAATTATCTTCTTCATAAAAATAAGGAGCACGCATAGGGGCGGTTTGTGCCACTCCCGGCCTGGCTCTGCCCAATGCATAAGCAGATAGTGCTTTCTTTTTTAATAAAGGTACCAGTGCGGTATCCTTTCCGCTGAGCAGCGTTGCACCCAATGCAAAGGCACTGGTAAATTTTCCGGCAGTGGAGGCTGCGCCGGTTGCCCGGTTCTTATATTTCCCGAGACCCTGTGGTTCACCGGTAATAAAATAAACGGGTCTTCCATTGCCCTTTCCATAACCATAATCAACTGAATCCAGTGTAGGCAGGCGATAGCCGGTATGATCACGGTCGTCAGCAATTTGGTTGAACAGGTAGTCTTCCCGCGGATGCATTTTCAGCAACCAGTCGAGCCCCCATCTGGCTTCATCCAGTACATCAGCCAGGCCATTTGAACCATCGTCTCCGTTCGCCTGGTGTGCATCATTGAAAACAATGGGAAAATCACGATAGGCTGCCAGTAAATGATAGGTTGCATTTGCAGAGGTAGTACTGTATTGAAGGTAATCCGAAGCATCATGCCAGCCACCGGTAACATTCATATATGCACCTTCATTTGGACCGTAAACGATATAGCCGTCTTTGGTATGGCACGAATCTTTCAAAAATGGATTGTAACCGCTTCTTTGCTGGCGCATATACCGGAGTACAAAATCTGCTGTGCCTGCATAAGCGTTGCCTGCAATTTTGAATAAGCCAGAAGTTGCATTTCCTGCTTTGATATAATACGTTCCCTCTTTTGTATATGCTGAAAAATCGAGCCGGTAAGTATTGGTAAATGGTCCGTATTGACCAAAATTTTTACCGGCGGTCTTTTTAAGCACAGTTTTATGACTGGCAGCATCTACGAGTTCAAAACTGCTGATAGAAGTATTTGCTTTGATTCCTGCTACTGCAATTTTCGATGATGAAGGAGTGTACCCGAGTTGGTTTATCCGGATATAGATACTATCGGCAGCATCAGCATAGAAATGGAAAAAGAGAAAGATCGTTGAAATAATAAGCTTCATTCCAGTAATATGAAAAATGAGGCTATTATGCGTTTTTTTGCGGGTATTGTTGCAGTCATGATTGTATTCAAACATGGCAATATGTTGATGTTTTGGCATCAGGAAGCTAATATAACAACTTCGAAAGGGATTGCATTTAAGATTTTGGTTTCAACCAATCATTGACGCTTAATGAAGGATTCAATTCAATTAAACTGTATTGATAAGTAAATGTTTTATTATCCCTCATCTCCTTAACTATGTAGGGTAAAAGAACCTGTTTCGTTTTTCTGAAATCTGAAAAAGAACGGGTAATACTCCTGTTGTTTATTTTGCTGGAATTTCCTGTCAGGCGGTTTTCTTTATCAAATAACATAGCCGTGTAGTTACCCTCCCTGGAAATGATGATACTTGTTTGATTATTGCTGGTTCCGGGTGCTGATATGATAGATACGCTGTTCAACACCGGCTCCTGCAAACTGAATATGCCGGAGAAATTTGCGCTTTGTAATTCTTTGACTCTGTCTGTAGGCAGCGTTGTGAATTTACCGTTGGACCATTCCCATCCTGCATTGCCTTCCGTCTGCTCGATGCCGATCAGTTGGCCCTGCTTCCTGTATTCGCAGCGTATCTTTTGTTGTGGCAGATCGAGCAGGGTAGTTATCTGCAA
>DATAJQ010000145.1:0-3796 GCA_036262095.1 Chitinophagaceae bacterium
TGGCTACCAGCAGGAGATAAATCCACACAAGGCTCCAATCTATTCCTTTTGATATGGTAGGATTACGTTGGTTCATAAGGCAGTAGTATTAGGCCGTGTGGTTGTTGATCTTTTTTCTCCGGGAAGAATAGCTGCCAGCAGTGCAGGCGCTTTGTCTTTTGATTGTTTATTCTTTGGCGAAGGGGAAGGTTGCTTCGGCTTCTCCATGGTAATATACTTACGGATATAGGCACTGTCTTTCCACATCTCAAATCTCTTGAACGCCCGGATGGAATCCTCTTTCCGTTGAAGGTCTTTCAGGAACGGAGGCATAAGGTTGGCGGCTGCAATACGGTCCACCTCCTTCAGCCTGTCTGCTCTCAATGTATCTTTCAAATATTTTTCCATCATCAGGTAGGCAATAGGGCCGGCCCAGGTTGCTCCAAATCCTCCATTCTCAATGATCACTGCCACGGCGATCTTGGGATCTTCCCGCGGTGCAAAACAGACAAACAGGGAGTGGTCTTTCAGTTGCGTCCGTTTTCCCTTGATGATACCATAGTTTTCTGCTGTACCGGTTTTGGCACACACATTCACACCGGGTATTTTGGGAATACGCGCGGCAGTACCTGCAATGGTTACATCCTGCATACCACTGATAACAGTTTCATAAGAACTGTCGGGAATATGCGTGAGCACTTCATGTTTTACGCGGTATTTATTCAGTAAAGCCGTATCAGCAGGGGATTCATCATCGATCGTTTTTACAAAATGCGGCACATAATAATATCCTTTGTTGGCCACGATGCTGATGCCATTGGCAATCTGCAGCGGAGTGGCCAGCATTTTATCCTGGCCAATACCGATCGTTACCATGGTACAGGAGTTCCATGAACCGCGATATTCTTTATCATATTGGGTGGTATCGGGAATATTTCCTCCATCTTCACTGGGAATATCAACCCCCAGCCGGTGACCGTAACCGAAGGCAGACATATAGTTTTTCCAGGCCGTGAGGCCCTTTCTTGGGTCTTTATACGCAGGATTATCGACCGTCAGCCGGAACGTGTTATAGAAAAAGGAGTTGCACGACCAGGCAATGGCCAGCCGCAGGTTGTTGGCATGGCCTGCCCAATGCTCTGTGCAGCCGTATCTCCTGCCGCAATAATAATAAGCTCCCGTACAGGCAATGCCGCTCTGAGGAGTGATCACACCTTCGTCGAGCCCGATCAGAGCTCCAATCGGTTTATAGGTAGAGCCTGCAGGGTATTGTCCTTTTATTGCGCGGTTGAATAATGGTTTGCTTACATCCAGGACAAGACGTGCGTAGTTCTTTTGTTTATCAGAGCCTGTGAGTTCATTGGGATTAAAGCCCGGTCCTGAAGCCATGGCAAGTATACCGCCGGTTTTGGGCTCCAGTGCCACAATGGAACCTATTTTACCTGTAAGCAGTTTTTCTGCCAGTTGCTGCAATTCCACATCAAGATAAGTGCGAACCCCCCGGCCGGCAATAGCAGCAGTATCAAACAAACCGTTCTCATAGCTTCCTACCAGCCGGTTATGATTGTCTTTAATGATATGCTGCACACCTCGCTGGCCCATCAGCACTTTTTCATAAGTATTTTCCAGCCCGCTTTTACCAGTGTAATCGCCCATGCGATAAAAGCCACTGGACCGCTCGATATCTTTCGGGTCCACCTCGCCAATATAACCGAGTATATGCGCTGCTGCATTAAAAGGATATACACGTACGGGACGCTCCACTAAAGCGAAACCAGGGAATCTCCAACCATTCTCTTCAAATCTTGCCTGCATCTGGGGAGTTAGCAGGGATTCAAAAACGGATGGGCGGACAGAAGTGTTTTTGAAAGCAGCATCCCTTATCCTTTTTTTGAATTCTGCCGTATCTATTTCCATCAGGCGGCAGAAAGAAGCTGTATCGAAATTCTTTACCTCTGCCGGTGTCACCATCAGATCAAACATGATGGAGTTGTTGAGGATAGCCTTGCCTTTCCTGTCGTAAATGATCCCTCTTTCAGGATAAACAATTTTGGGAAAAACAGCATTGTTCATTGCCAGCTTGCTGTATTCACCGGATATGATCTGCAATTTGAACAATTGCGCAACGATGATCACGAATGAAACAAGGAATATAAGACGGATGATACGGCTTCTGGATTGGTTGAACACAGGCATAGGTCAAGTAAGAAATATATGGGTGATGCGGCTCATTTACCGGCAGGAGAAATGTATACGCTTAGCAAATACAAAGTACGAAATACATCTGCCGGTTTCCAAATGTTTATCGCACTAAATTTTTCCTAAAAGAAAACTACTGAGGCAACCCCGGATATTACGCGGTATTGGTACGGTAGTTCATCTTCCTGGCAAATAACAATTCAGTGATGATCACCAGCAGCAGACTGATAGCTGTAGTGGAAAGCACTTTGATGAGGAAATGAAGGAAGCTGCCAAATGACCACCATTCCAGCAATACAAGGTAAAAATGATGGAATATTGTAAGGATGAGCACGTATACCAGGTAAGGTGTCCAACCCATTGATCTCGGTGAAGGTTCCCGGTAGTTGAACTCTGTAGAATCTTTGGGAGAAAGAATATTGATGATAAATGGTCGCACGTAAGCCACCAGCACACAGGCCGCTGCATGCAGGCCGGGCGTATTAGTAAAATAATCCAGCGTCATTCCGGTAATAAACCCGACAAAAAGCAGGCTGATGCGGGATATGTTAAAAGGCAACCAGAGAATGAACAGGTAGTAGAGATAGGGTATAACGTATTGATGCAATGGAGGTATCTTGTTCAGCACATATACCTGCACCAGTATGAACAGCAATAAACGGATGATATTTCTTAAAAGATCACTCACCGGCTTGTTTTTTTAGCATCATCTACTTTCTTCTTGGTATCCTGAAACAGTTGTTCCTGGTCCGCATACTGCAGATTTTCCACTATCATTACTTGCTGCAGGTTGCTGAAATTGGCTGCAGTCCTGATCTTCAGCACATAAAAGTTAGTAGAATTATCTTTTATAATCTCTTCCACCGTTCCCACCATGTGGCCGGGAGGGAAGCTGAGGGAATAATTACCTGTAAGGATGGTATCTCCTTTTACAAGCGAATCGCTTTTAGGGATATTGTTCAGGGTCAGGAATCGGGGATCTTTTCCGTCCCAGGAAAGGGTTCCGGAACTTTTGGTCTTTTTTACCAGCACGTTCACTTTATTCTGTACGTGCAGCAAGCTCATCACCTGGCTGTAATTGGGGCTTACATTCACTACCTGGCCCACCAATCCGCCATCGGAGCTGAATACACCCATATTGTCTTTTATACCCTGATTGGAGCCGCGGTTGAGCTGAACATAGTTCTTTTCAGCATTCACGGTATTGTATAACACCTGCGCTTCGCGCCAAACATAATGGCGATACTGGCCTGTGGTGTCATAAGCAACGGAATCCCTTACCACCACTCTGCCGGTATCATTTTTTACAAAATTGGAAGAAAGCAAATTGATCAGCGAGTCGTTCATCCGCAGTATTCTTCGGTTCTCTTCCTTCATTTTGAAGAAATCTTCTACATTATTGTATTTGGAATTGAACCAGCCGGTTACTTCGTTTGCAGCGCTCAAACCTTTTGCCTCATGGAATTTATTGTAGTTAAATAAAAACCAGATTGACACCGCCTGCAATATCAGGAACACGATGACGGTGAAAAAACGGCGGATAAAGAGAAATATATTTCGCAAGGGAGCAGGTTTGAAATCTGAAGCCTAAGCCGCTATCTCATTACAAAAGGATACT
>DATAJQ010000146.1:0-8200 GCA_036262095.1 Chitinophagaceae bacterium
ACATGCCGGTAATCTTCCAATTCTTCCTTTGCCGGAAATTACTTCTATGCTACTGCGGCTGAAATTACTGTTGATTCTCTCATTTGCATTTTCTTTCACTTACGCACAAAACAAGGTTTCTGGTAAAGTTTCCAATGAAAAGAATGAACCACTGCCAGGTGTGTCTGTAAGAGTTGCAGGTCAGGCCGGCGGAACTTCCACCAATGTTGAAGGCCGCTATACATTAACATTACCTGCCGGTAAATATGAACTTGAGTTTTCTGCTATTGGATATGAGACCAAAACTGTAACAGACGTTGAGGCCACCAGCCAGCTCAATGAACTGAACGTTGTATTAGTAATAAAGGCAAAGGAAGGTGAGAACGTAGTGGTTACTGCAAGACGTTCCAGTGCTCGTCTCGAAAGTGTGAACTCTGCCATCTCCTTCCAAAAAAATACCAACACGGTTGCTTCCGTTATTTCTGCAGAAAGCATCCGCCGCTCTCCTGATAAAAATACCGGTGAAGTGTTGAAACGTACACCCGGCACCAGTATCCAGGATGGTAAATACCTGGTAGTAAGAGGTCTGGCTGACCGTTACAACCAGGCAATGCTGAATGGTATCTTGCTTTCCAGCACTGAGCCCGACAGGAAGACCTTTTCTTTCGACATCTTCCCTTCGGCTATGATCGATAATATTATTATCAATAAGGCATTTGTACCCGAACTGCCCGGCGAATGGGCCGGTGGCCTGGTTCAGGTGAATACAAGGGATATACCTGCAAAGAACTTCTTTAATGTACAGATCGGTACAGGTTTCAATACCCAAACGGTCAGCAATGATTTCTATTCCTATAAAGGCGGTAAACTCGACTTCCTGGGAATTGACGACGGTCAAAGAGGCCTTCCTGCTTCTTATGGTTCCAAAAACCAGTTCAAAGTGCTGACCCCCGCTCAAAAAATTGAAGTAGGTAAGCAATTTGAAAATGTATGGGCTCCTGAAAAAGTGTCTTCTCCAATCAACACATCTTTCCAGGCGAGTGGTGGTTTTAATAAAAAATTCAATGGTGATAAACAACTGGGCGTAATACTCGGTCTTACCTACAACAAATCTAACCGCTACCTTAAGCTGACCAATAATGGTTACGCATTTTCTGACGATGTTTCAGGCAATACTGTGATAACTCCCGACTTCCTGTATAACGATAACCGTTATGCACAGGATGTATTATGGGGAGGCATGGGCGCTGTCACTTTCCAGTTCAATGCCAATAATAAAATTTCCTATAAAACCATTTTCAACGTAAACACCACAGACTACACTACCAACCGTGGTGGTGAAGTGAACAATGGCCGTTCCTCCCTGGATAGCCTGAAGGGCTCTGAGCTTGGTTTCAAACAAAATATGTTCTGGAGCAACCAGCTTACAGGCGAACACAACCTGTCGCTTTTCCAGCAGGCATTCAAACTGAAATGGTATGGAGGCTTCAGCATCCTGGATTCTTATATCCCTGATCAGCGCCGCCTTACTTACAGCAAAGACAACGAGAATAACCGCCCTTACCTTGCTAATATAAGCGGCGTACTGTCTCAACAAAGTGGTAACCGCTTTTACCAGTTCCTGAATGATTATATCTATACCGGTGGTGCAGATCTGACCAAATCATTCAGGGCTTTCGGGTTCAACCAGTCAGTGAAAGCTGGTTATATGATCCAGGTTCGGGACCGCTTATTCGATTCCAAACCATTCTCCATTTATCTGCCCAGGGATAATGAGCAGTTGAGATTGCTGGGTCCTGATCAGATCTTCAACCCGGATAATTTCGGAACAGGCTTCGACAACAAGTTTGCTTTTGAAGCACTTGACGCAAACATTTTCCGTTATCTCGCCAATACTATCCTGAATGCAGGTTATATCCAGTTCGACAACCAGTTGTCGCAAGCGCTGCGTGTTGTTTGGGGTGTACGTGTAGAAAACTATGATCAATTGATGGGTAGTGTGAAAGCATGGGACAGCCGCCACTCCCATACAGAAGTGACCGATTTCCTGCCCGGGCTGAATGCTACACTGAAGCTGAACAATAAAACAAACCTGAGATTGTCAGGATCACAAACTGTGGTACGCCCTGAATTGCGTGAAGTAGCTCCCTTCCAGTTCTATGATTTCGATCTGAATGCTACTGTACAGGGTGCAACAGGTCTTCAACGTACCAAGATCACCAATGCCGACCTGCGTTATGAATTATATCCGAGAGCAGGTGAAACATTCAGCATCGGTGTGTTTTACAAACATTTCGACAAACCGATCGAGCAGATATTCCAGTTGGGTGGTGGCGGATCAAGCACCATCAACTTCTCCAATCCTGAAAAGGCAGAAGCTTATGGTGCTGAGCTGGAATTCAGGAAGAAACTTGATTTCACTGACGGACTTAAGAACTTCACTTTCCTCACCAACCTGTCTTATATAAAGAGCAAGGTGAGTGATGCGAAGCTGACAATAGATCGTCCTTTGCAGGGCCAGTCAAACTACCTGATCAATGCAGGCCTGCTGTATGACCTGGAGAAAGCCGGGCTCAACGCGAGCCTGTTGTTCAACCAGATCGGTAAGCGCATCGCTTTCGTAGGTTCTGTAAACTCTACCGGTTCAGGTATGTCTGAATTTCCTGATACCTGGGAAGCTTCAAGGCCCCTGCTCGATTTCCAGATTGCCAAGAAGGTTGTAAAAAATAAGGGAGAGATCAGGCTGAATGTGTCTGATATCCTGAACAAGAAAGCCTATTTCTATCAGAATGTGGATGGAAACACAAAACTGAACAAGGGTGTGGACATGTACAGGTTTACCCGTCAGTACGGAACCACATTCAGCATCACATTCGGATACAGTCTGTAACTAACAAGTCAACAATAAAAAGTACATAAACACAGAAATCATAAAAAATGAAAAAGATCATTCTTTATTCAGCACTTGCCATCGCAGCATTCACAGGATGCCGGAAGATTGAAACGGATGGTGAAAAAGAAATCGTCATCGTTCCCGGCGGCGGTAATGGCGGCCCCACAGGAGAAACTATTACCCTGAAAGGACGTATCACTTCCGATACGATCTTGAGGAAAGCGAATAACTATATCCTGCAGGGAAAAGTATATGTAACAAATGGTGCTAAAATGACCGTTGAAGCAGGAACAGTGATCAAAGGAACATATAGCGGAGCAGAAGTTGCAGCCCTGATCATTACCCGTGGCTCACAGATCATTGCACAGGGAACTGCCAATGACCCGATCATTTTCACTTCCAATTCACCAAATCCCCGTTCAGGCGACTGGGGTGGCATCGTATTGCTGGGTAAAGCAGCGATCAATGCAACTTACACAGCTGATGTGGCAAGCGTATATCCCAATAATCCCAATGTGTTGCTCGGTGCAGGTACCTTCCAGATCGAAGGTGGTGTAGACAATACTTATGGTGAAGGTGTATGTGGTGGTGGCACTAACCCGGTTAATAATGACAACTCAGGTGTATTGAGCTATGTGCGCATCGAGTATGCAGGTTATGCATTTATCCCTGATAAAGAGATCAACAGTTTGACAATGGGTGCAGTAGGTTCCGGCACAACAATCGATCACGTGCAGGTGACTTATGCAAAAGATGATGCCTACGAATGGTTTGGCGGTACTGTTAACTGTAAATACCTGGTTGCTTACAGAACACAGGATGATGACTTCGATACAGATAACGGTTATAGCGGTACTGTACAGTTTGGTCTTATCGTTCGCGATTCTGCCAATGCAGACGTATCCAACTCGGAAGCGTTCGAGAGCGATAACAATGCCACTGGTACTACAGCTACTCCTAAAACCTCTGCTATATTCTCTAACGTAACAGCGATCGGCCCACGTGCTACACTCGCTAATGTTGGTAACAACTATTTCCTTGCAGCCGCACAGATCAGAAGGAACTCTGCTATTTCCATTTTCAATTCTGTGTTTATGGGATGGCCCCGCGGTCTGCTGATCGATGCAAGCACTGGTACTCCAACTGATCTCAATATAGGTCTTCCAACAGGTAGCGGTGAGCTGAAGTTCAAAAACAATATCATCGCAGGTTGTGGTAACCATCCTTCATTCCCGGCCTGGGCCCCTGTGAAATATTCTGCAGGTACTAATGCAGCAGCACAATCTTCAGATGCAGAGATCCTTGCCTGGGTTAACCTTGCTGAAAACGGTAACCAGATCATCACTAATAATGAGAATGTAGGTTATACCCGTCCATTCGACTATATCAACCCCGACTTCACTCCGTTTGGATCCGGCAGCGTATTAGGTCAACCTAACCCCATTATCAATGGTTATGCTTTCACTGACGCTAAACTGGCTAATAATGCTTTTATCGACAAAACGGTGAAATTCCGTGGTGCTATCTCTCCTTCAGGAGACCTGGCAAGCTGGTATAAAGGCTGGTGCGTGTTTAACTAAGCCTGGCTTATATCGTTAAAGTGGAATTTATATAATCGCCCCGGTTTTGGCCGGGGCGATTTTTTATTTATAGAGAGGGGCGTAAGCATACACAACTTCGTAGGGAACTTTACGGAGGGATGGCAGCATCTGACCTATCAATACATCTTGTTTTTGCGGAGTGGGTTCACAGATAGTGTACTGCTCACCGTTATAAAGAACAGGGATCCCTACCGGCTTATCCAGTTTCACCGCAATAGTGATATGCTTCGGATAAGACAATACGATCATCGGAAGGTTATAAATTTCCTTTACGAGATAAAAAAACAAAGCTGCCCTGTCCTCGCAATCACTATGTTCATACAGGAGCGTTTGCTCAGGTGTAAAGCGCTTTTCCTTTCCAAATGCATCGGAGTCCTTTTCAAACAGGAAAGCATAGCGGGTAAAGCGCATGAGATAGTCCACGCCGTTCTTGGTATTCAACCCTTTCACATTCTGCTTCAGCAAAGGGATAAGGGAGCTGTATGTTTCCTTGCTGAGCGGAATATTGAAATAAGATGCATAATCCACTACCGGGTAATTGGCGAAAATCGTTTTTATCTGTGGGTTCAGCTTTATCTTAAAATGGTATTCGGTCTGGTAAATATTGAAGAGCAGGTCCTTTTCCAGGTAGTCTTCCGGCTTAAAGCTGGGCAGTTGATTGATCTTATAGGAAAACGCTTTTTCCGCCCCCGGTATATGAACCGGCAGCTCAGTAAATTTTTCCTGGTCAAAATCGATCATTGACCCGTAATCGTGATAGTTAAGGCAAACGTATTGTTTGCCATCTTTGAAGTGATAAGGGATATCGTAAATGACTTCATCGCTTTGCACATAAAACAGGATCTTGCCATCGGTGACCTGCAAAGTGGCATTATAGCCGGATTTGCAAAGAAGGAACCATTTATAGATCGTATAAGCAGTGTAGTTCTCTTCTTTAGGACTGATGGATTGGGAAGTCCGCCTGATCAACTGGTAATATAACCAGTCGTCGAGCTTGTATTGTTCCTTATAAAAAAGCATCTTCTTTATAAGGTTTTCATAATTGCCGGCATTCAGTTTTTCATAAAATGCCGTTACGGACTCCAGTGAAAGCGGCCCATTGAAACTGGTTTTGAAAGCATCATCTATCTCCAGCTCAACCGTATCGCCATAAAAATCGAAACGGATAGCCTGTGTATTCTTTGGAGAAAAAGAAGATAGCAGGCTGATGAGCAGGAGCCCCAGAATGGGAAGTATAGGGAATTTTATTTTCACGGGACAATCAATCCACTATAAAATTATTAAAACTTAACAATAAGGTAATATTAAATTTCCGGATGATTGTTGGCGATGAGTGACGATCTCAATACGCAAACCAGACCGGTAGTTCCTTTTCCATTGTCACCCCGGACCAGGTTTAGGACACTTGCTGCTATAGTTCGCTAAGATCCGGGGTCTCCCCCATCTGCAGTATTTCCCAGGCAATAATGTCTTACGGACTTGAAGCAAGTGCAGCGCGGGGAGACCCCGGCTCTTATATTCTTTAAACCTGAATGCTTACTGAACCAGGGCCGGGGTGACAATGGAAAAGGAACTACTGGTCGCAACTTGCGTAGAAATTCAGCTGTTGAACATTCGGTCAACCGACCAACCAACTAAGATCGCTTTGAGACAAAAAAGCCACTCAGGAAGGACGACCGGAGTGGCTAAACTGCATGAGAAGACTTGCATGGATGGGATAACTGCTAGAACCATCCTGCAAATGGGAACGACTTGGAAGAAAGAACTGGTGTAAAGATGGAGCTTGTTTGTTAAGCGGTTATTATAGCAGCATTAACTCAATATTAAATCAGCTGATGTTTTCTTAAGCTACTTCCAGCAATTCATTTTCTCCTTTTTCAACACTTAAACTGAAAAGATATTCCAGGCTTTCAGGGATGCTTTTGCTGTAATCCATTTTTATCCTTTCATCATTGTTGATCCAGTCTTCGAGATGGTCGCTGAACGTATGGTCAATATTTTTCAGTACACGGATACCCATTTCCTGTAAAGCGGCTGCATTGCATTGCTGCTCATACTGGCTGCGGATAGGGACCGACATGATCTTTTTACCCAGGTGCAGGGCCTCAGCCGGGGTTTCAAATCCTCCGCCGGTGATGATGCCACTGCAATGGATCAGGCTTTCGTTGAACGCCTGCTTATTGACCGGCAGCAAGCGCAGGTTTCCTTCTTGTTTGGGCTGCATCATCTGGCCGCAGAACACGTCGAACTGAAGATCGCCGAAGGCGCTGAATATCTCCACCAGTTGCGATTCGCAATAGGATGGCAGGTACACGGTAATATAACCTTTATCGGTAGGGTTAGCCTCCAGTATCTGTTGTTTTACCACAGGGGTGAAAATGAAATGATCATACGATTTGAAATGCAGGCCTACATAATGTGTAGCTTTTGCATAATTCTTCAGGATCCATTCGCCTGTCGGGTTTTTTACAGAAGGCCTTGGGGTATGGGATGAATAAAAGCTGGCCTGGTGTCCGAAATTAATAGACGGGACTTTTTTACGGGTGCAGGCGGCTGAAGTGATATAATCAAAATCGTTGAGCACCAGGTCATATTTCTCCACAGGCAGGTCCCGGATCTCCTGGCGGAGACGGAATGGGTGAATGCCTTTAGCGATCTGCCAGTAATCCAATCCACCATTGCAATTATAATAGAGGCTTAAGCCTTTGCTGCGGTATTTGATCGGCGCATCAAGTGCGAGATGACTGTTGCCGCCGCTTAGGAAGATATCAATATTGCCGTACTCTTTCAGGTACGGTAAAAGCTCCATGGCACGGCTGATATGTCCGTTGCCTGTTGCCTGTATAGCATATAGTATGTTCATATTGCTGAGGGTTGGGTTAAAGAATGCAGATAAATAGCTATTTCGTTAGTGATCACTTCGGGTTTGGGCTTGGGCTGTTTCACCGGTTCAGGGTGGGCCTCTTCCTGCTCGTGTGTGTATAAATGCCAGTCGTTTTTATAATATTCCAGGGAAGTCATGTGCTCGACCCAATCGCCTGAATTGAGATAAGTGACAGACCCTTTTTCATTGCTGTAAACCCTTTTGCCGGGTTGGTGAATATGACCGCAGATCACGCAGTCATATTTTTTTTCGATGGCCAGTTCAGCGATCATGGTTTCAAAAGCATCAATGCGCACAAAGCGTTTATGAAACTGCTCCATGACCTTTTTGGAAAGGGAAACCTTTTCCCTGCCCAGCAATTTCATCATCTTATTGATCATTTTGTTAAAGCCCAGCAGCATTGCATACCCATTGCTGCCGAGTTTGCCCCAGAACTTGGCCTGGTTGGCTGTGGTGTGGTCAAACACATCACCATGGAAGATCCAGTTCATCTTTCCATCTATTTCTATCACTACTTTATCAGCCAGTTGAAAATTGCCCAGATGGAGATCGGCATACCGGCGCAATGTTTCATCATGATTGCCGGTGATGTAAATGACCCTTGTGCCATTGGAGAGCAGGTGGAATATCTGTTGAATGGCAGTGATGTGATGAAGAGGAAAATAATGCTTGCTGAATTGCCACCCATCAATAATGTCGCCGTTGAGAATAAGAAGGCGGGGCTCGATGCTATTGAGGTAGCTGACAAACTCTTTTGCCCGGCAGGCATACGTGCCAAGGTGCAGGTCGGATATTACAGCTACATCAACGGGACGTTTTTGCATTCAAAAGGTTTGCTAAAGG
>DATAJQ010000147.1:0-3047 GCA_036262095.1 Chitinophagaceae bacterium
AGGGAACAGGCTGGAACCGATAACAGGTATCAATGCCAGCGAACCGGCAAATATTGCTGCTGCAATGGCGATGGTAAGCCAGGGACGTTTCAGTGCTTTGTCGAGCAACACGGCATAAGTGCCATGGATCAGTTTCTGCAAACCGCGAAGGAAAATATTCCCATGCTCATCTGCATGTGGTTTCAGTATCCGGCTCGACAGGAAGGGTACCACTGTCAAAGCAACGATCAGTGAACCCAGTATTGTACTGATCACGGATACAGGAAGGCTGCGGATAAATTCACCCGAAGCTTCCGGCATAAAAGCCAGCGGCATAAATGCGATGACCAATGTGGCAGTACAACCCAATACGGCTTTCCCTATCTGGTTAGTTGCCTTGATAGTGGCTTCCAGTCTTGAATGACCTTCTCTCATCCAGCGTTCTATGTTTTCGACAACCACGATGCTGTCGTCGACCAATAATCCCAGTGCTACCACCAATCCAACAATACTTAACTGGTTAAGATTATAGCCCATTAAATTGGTAAGTATGATACCAATGCCCAGCGAAAGCGGAATGGCGATCATCACCACTAATGAAGCCCTTAACCCTAAAGGCAACAGCGTGATCAATACAAGCCCGATCGCTATCAGGAAATCCATTCCCAGCGAACCCAAACGGTGATTCACATTATCAGCCTGGTCAAACTGCAACTGGAGATCGATATTGGAAGGCAGTCCTGCTTTGAATTTATCAATAACAGGCAGGTATTGTTTCTGAACAGTGGAGATATTCTCTCCCTTTTTCAATGCAGCAACCACAAACACAGCACGATGGCCATTGAGCCGGGCAATATGCGACTGCGGCGAATAATCAAAATACACATTGGCTACATCCTTCAGGAAAATATTGTTACCATTCACACTTGCAACTACTGTATTCCTGATCTCTTCGATATTCTGATAATCACCATTGGTTTTTATATTGAATGATTTGCTTCCTTCATTGATGCTGCCGCCAGGGATATTGGCGATCTCACTTTGCAGGGCGCTGGCAAGCAATGTAACAGGCAGATGCAATTGTGATAATTTGTCCAGTTGGGCATCCACCCTTATAACAGGATCGGGCAGACCCTGGATCTCTACATTTTTCAATGCAGGTATTTTTTCCAGTTCGTCCTGCAGATCTTCTGCTGCCTTCCTCAGTTTATCCCGGGAAGCATTTTCGGATATGAGCGACATCTGCAGGATATTCACATTGGAAGGGTCTATCTTCTGCACATCAATCATATAAATATCCTGCGGAAGCGAACCGCGAAGGCCATTCACTTCCCTCACCAGTTCCTGGTATTTATCATCCACATTCACACGGTAGCGGTATTCCACTGACAATACAGCCAATCCATCCCGGATAGATGTTCTGATGCGTTTGATATCATCCAACCCATATATTTCCTTTTCCATGGGCTTTACCACCAGCTCTTCCATGTCTTTCGGACTGGTGCCGGGATAAACCACTACCACGGGAAAAATAGGTGCGTTCAATTCAGGATCTTCAGAGCGGGGCATATTCAGCACCGTAGCAATGCCGATAGCGACCACCATGAGCACCATGATAAGAGTGAACTGATAATTCTTTATAGAATATTCTGATATTTTCATCTGTTCGTTTTTATTGGTTTGGGCCAGACGGAGCTTATCATGATAAGATCTTCATTTGACTGAAAACTTTATCATGGAAGCTTCATACCTACTCTCTTCCTTTGACTTTTACCTTTGAACCTTCATTGAGATAAGCGCTTCCTGAAACGATCAGCGCCTTTGCATTTTCAAGGCCACCGCTCACGATCACCTGACCGTTCTCAATTTTATCTACCTGCACTTTTACTTTATGAGCTGTTGCATTATCGTTGGTAATAAAAACATAACCGCTACCAGCATCGCCATCCAGCAAAGCATCATAAGGAATAGCCCAGGCTGTAGTGGTTTGTGAAGGATTGATAGTGGCTTTTCCAAAAAGACCAGAAGCGATCTTTCCGGCAGGAGGATTGCTGAGTTGCAGTTGTATGATGAAGGTGCCGCTGAGCGGGTCAATTCCTTCTGATTTTTTACTTACATACGCAGCCATAGATTCACCCGGTAAAGCATCAGTAGTGATCACGGCTTTATCACCCGTTTTGATCGCAGCCCACTGATAATCGCTTACGCCTGCTTTCAATATCCAACTGGTCTGGCCTGCTCCGTTCACTTGCAGAATGGGAGTGCCGGGACCAACGATCTGCCCTTCATTCGCAAACTTGCGCAATACAAAACCATTGCGTGTTGCTCTTATTTCAGAAAATGTTTGATTGAAACCAGCACTGTTGTATTGTTGCCTGGCCACATCCAGTGCGGTCCTGGCATTCTGCATTTGCTCAAGAGTAGCAACACTGTCTTTATACAGATTGCTGGCACGTTCGAAATCCCGCTGTGCTTTTTGCAAGGCCAGCGAAGCCTGTTCTGCCATTGCATTAATCTCAGTAAGGTTCAGTGTAGCCAGTAACTGGCCTTTCTTGATGGCATCTCCTTCTTTTACATAGATCCGGTTAACCACTCCACCGTTTTTAAAAGCAAGATTGGTCTCATCATCGGTAGTGAACTGCCCCGAAGCATAAATGGATTGATGAATAGAGTCCTGCTGAAGAGTAATGGTCTCAACAGGTATGATCTCTTCTGCGTTGATTTCTGTTTTTTTTGTTTGCTTGCAGGAGATCAGCATAACAAACGAAGCTGTAATAGCTGTCAGTAATATCTTGTTCATGGTCCTTTATTTTTTGATCAGGTAAGAAGCGGTTTCTCTTTCAAGGTCTGCGGCTGCGATCAACACTTTGTACTGGTTTATGACCTGCAGCAATTGGGCCTGTGTGAACTGATTGCGTGCATCCACAGTTTCTATAAACGTGTTGGTGCCTTCGCGGTAGCCGCGTTCAATCAAACGCTGGTAGCTGGAAGCGGCTTCGAGTTGCTTTTCGGTAGCTGTATACGTTTGCCAGGATGCTTTTAAATTATTTTTTGCAGCGCTGCTGCCA
>DATAJQ010000148.1:0-12566 GCA_036262095.1 Chitinophagaceae bacterium
TATTCGGAGAGGTAAACGTTCTTATCGATAATAGAATCCAGTGCATCTTTCAGTTCGCCAGGGTCCGTATTTTTTAAAAGATAGCCTTTGGCGCCCAGCCGGAACATTTTGATAATGGTCTTTTCATCACTGAGCATGGACAAAGCCAGTATTTTGATGTGCGGGTAATTTTTGTGCAGCCATTGGGTGGTTTCAAAGCCGTCCATTTCAGGCATGTTCACATCGAGAAGCACAAGGTCGGGGACAACATGCTGTATAATTTTATTGCGCAGGTCCTTTCCGTTGTCTGCCTCGAATATTACGGTATACCCCTCAAAAGTATTGATCAGTTTTGCCAGGGCATTGCGAAGTAAGCTATGATCATCCGCAACTGCTACCTGTATTTTCTTGCTTGATTTTGCCATGATTATTATTCCTTCTCTAAAGGAAGTTCTATCCAGATTGTTGTGCCTTTGGAAGGGCTGCTGTCGATAGACAGATCGGCACCAATCAGTTTGGCGCGGTTAAAAACGCTTTTCAGTCCTACCCCGCTGTAAGAGTTGGCTGAACCTCTTTTTGCCGCAACGTCAAACCCAACACCGTTGTCTGTGATCTCCATGGTGAACAGTTCTTCCGAAAAGCTCAAATGTACAACCAGTGTGGTAGCCTTCGAATGTTTTAGGATATTATTTAGAGACTCCTGGAAAATCCGGAACAGGAAGATGGACTTCTGTTCATTTAATTCAATTTCTGTACCATCCAGTGAGAATTGTACTTGCAGGATACCGGCCTTTTTTAAAGCATATAGTTCGAACCGGATGGATTCGGCAAGACCGATCTGGGCAATCCTGTCAGTATGCAGGCCTTTGGTAAGATTGGAGAGGTCGAAGATGGCCTTATTAAGTAATTGTTGTGAACTTTGGATCTGTTCATACGCCACGTGCTCTTTTTCTACCGGAACGATCGAAAGGGTCAGTTTGACCACTGAAAGCATCTGGCCGATATTATCATGCAATTCCTGGGCAATGGTTTTGAAAGTATCTTCCTGTATCTCCAGTTGAGAGCGCAACGCTTCCTTTTCATACATGTCTTTCAGGCGCTCCACCTCCAGTTCCTGGCGGCGCTGCCGGCGTTGATAGAGATACAAGGCGGTAACGATAAATCCTACCAGCAATAATCCCAGTATCAGACCAACTATTGTAACGAAGTATATTTCCTGATCCTGATTCTGCATAAAAAGCCGATCGTAAATAGGGAATATAAAAAGATATTGAGAATGGTAACGATTGTGAAAAAGTTATTCCTCAACAAGGTAGAGACCGATACAAGATAATTAATAAGCCCAAAGAGAGGAAACCCGCAACAGAAATAAAACAAAAGACCGGAGCAGATCCAAAAAGCCGGGTTTTTCTGCAATTTAACCGATTTAGGAAGACGGAAAAGTTCCCAGAAATAGTAAATGCAAAAAATCACAATCAATAAACAACCTAAAGCGTAGGTGATGGTATGAAATACCTCCTTTCCCTGGATAAAAAGGATATTAATAGTTGCCGTAAGAGCATATAACCCCGTCGTAATCCAAACGGCTTTTTTCATTTTGGCATTGGATATTACCTGTGATAGGACAAACAGGTAAAAACAGAATTCAAAAACGGAAAAGAAATTGTACTGAAGCGTATTGGCGCGTCCACTTCTTGAATAATACATACCACTCAATTCCACCACAAGGCTGATAAGTAAAAAAGGAGGAAATAATCTTAAATATAAAGCAGCCGGCTTGCTAAAGAAATAAACTGTCAGACTGGCAAGAAAGCTGATTCCGATAAAATAAATAAATAGTGGGTTCATCTTTTCTACTTAAAGATAAAAGTAGCATTAAAAAAGAAAACCTCCCGGTGGGAGGTTTTAAATTCTTTGAGCGGTCTGTTTTCAACTTAAACAACAACAAACCCTTCATTGCCTTTGTCGAAAATGGTAACACCAACTCCGCCGCCTTCGCGAGTACAGAAAGGAGGACAAAGCATTCCTGTATTATAGGCAAGAATGGAAGTACCTTCTTCGGTCTGGATATACAGATCTTTATTTGTGTGACCGTCTTCTGATTCTTTGTGTTTAGTGGCAACCAACACAACAGTTTGCCGGCCTGCATAAAGCGGATGATCGGTGTAATCCTTGTCGTATGCACCGAAATATAATTTAATACCATCAGCTCCGTGCTCTTTGCTCATTGCAATAAATTCTTCCAACTCTTCAATGCTGTACCATACGCTCAGAGAATCCTCTTTGCCTAAACGCTGGGAATTCTGAGCCCATCTTTCCTGTTTGTAATTGCGGATCGCGTTGTCTACATGGTGGGTGTCTACTTGCTTGCCAACCTTTAATGATTTTTTTTGAATAGTGACCATAGCCTTAAGTTTTAATAGTGGAGTAAAACCGTTTACCTGCTAAAACTATTAAAGCCACCGTTACGAGGTCATCGTATAATTCCTATATAATCAATTAATTACAAATTAAACATATTTGTACAATATGGATAATCAAGGAATTCCGTGTAAAAAATGGCAAAAAAACGGGGAAAACACTTTATCAAAACAGTGAAAACACCTGATGATTTTACCGTAAAAAAATGGTTTTCTGACCGTATAAATAATGAAATTCCTTCCGTACTTCAAAAATGAGGTTCCAAGGGCGATAATATCAGTCGCCCTTACAAAACCTCATTTTCCCTGTCAACATGCCTTATCCATATATTCCATACTGGAAAAAAATCCCCATAATAAGGTTACTTACCATTTTTTTACCCGGTATTGTACAGCAATTTCACTGGCCCATTCCGGTCAGTGTTCTTCAAGGTTTGGCGATGATCAGCACCGGCATTGCACTTTTTTTCCTGCTTTTCCCGCTCTCTTTCTTTAACCGGTACAAACTGGGGTTTCTCAATGGCTTATCTGTGTTTCTGTTTTTTGCTGTACTGGGGAGCTTATCTGCCTGGCGGCAGGATATCCGTCTGCGCTCCAATTGGCTTGGTAATATATACAAAGAAAATGATGCTGTGCTCATAAAACTGGAAGAATCACCTACCCAAAAATCGGGAAGCTTCAAAGCCAGCGCTTCCGTTACCGGATTGTTCCGGAACGATAGCCTTATCCCAGCACAGGGAGGGGTTATTCTCTACTTCAGCAAAGATCTTTCCCTTCCCGCACTCCGGTCCGGAAATGAATTGCTCATTTGCGGGATTCTGCAACCTATCCCTGCTTCAGCCAATCCCGGTGGCTTCGATTTTCAACAGTATGCTCTTTTCCAGGGCATCACCCACCAGGCTTTTTTGCGCCGGAGCGATTTCATCATCACCGGTCATCGATCATCTGCTTTGCAATCGCTGATCCATCACGTCCGGTCAGGCGTACTATCGGTTTTGCAAACCGCCTTCCCGGATAAAAATGAACGCGGGCTGGCAGAAGCCCTCCTTATTGGTTATAAAGATGAACTGGACAAAGCCCTCGTGCAATCCTATACCAATACCGGCGTGGTGCATATTATTGCCATATCCGGTTTGCATCTCGGTTTGATCTATTGGTTGCTGGTGAAGCTATTGCGGCCAATGCAACGAAGCAGGTATTTAAAATGGCTTCGCCCTTTGTTTATTATTACAGGTCTGTGGCTTTTTGCTTTGCTGGCAGGCGCACAACCATCTGTGCTGCGCTCAGCGTTGATGTTTACCTGTATTGTTGCAGGTGAAAGCCTTTCACGGAAGTCCAATGTTTATAATTCATTGGCCGTATCCGCTTTTCTTCTGCTTTGCTACAACCCTTACTGGCTTTGGGATGCCGGCTTTCAATTATCATACGCTGCGATCATCGGCATTGTGGCATTCATGAAACCATTATACCGGCTTTTCACTATCCGCAACAAATTGCTGGACCGTATCTGGCAACTCAATGCAGTAACGCTTTCTGCCCAGGTGCTGACAATACCCATCTGCATTTTTCATTTCCATCAATTCCCTGTTTACTTCCTGCTGGCCAATTTTATTGCAGTCCCTCTTTCAAGCCTGATACTGCTGGCAGAGATCCTCATCTGCTGCACCGGTTTTATTCCTTCCCTGGTTTTGCTGGTTGGAAAAGCCACTGCCTTTCTTATCCTGTTTATGAACACTTTTATTGAACGTGTCGAAGCTCTTCCCTTTTCAGTCTGGAATGGGTTGCAGATCAGTTTTGTTCAGGCAGCTTTACTAATGCTTTGCCTGGTATCTGCCTCCGCCTGGCTCTTCTCTAAAAAAAAGCAGCTCATTTTGCTTCATACCTTCCTTATCAGCCTGACCGGGTTTATGATACTACGTTCTTTCTCTTTCATCAGTGCCGGTCAGCAAAAGAAGATCATCGTTTACCAGCAATCAGCAGATTTTATCTATGGCAGAAAATATATTTCCATTCCCTTCTCTACTACCTACAATCCCACTTATATAAATCCCTCCCGGATACTTTTCCGTCTTTTTCCTGCAGAAGAAATTCCAGCATTCAGGATTTCGGGCAATCATATCTCTTTCCTGTCAAAAAGAATGGTCCTGCTGAATGGCCTGAAGCATTATCAGCCTGGGCAGGGGAGGGTCGTAATAGACCTGCTCATCCTTTCCCAAAATCCTCCTGAGGATGCCGGCCAACTCTCACGGAGCCTGGATATCAGGCAGGTAGTGGCGGATGCCACTGTTCCTGTCTGGAAAGTACGCCGCTGGCAGCAACAGTGCGATTCATTGGATATTCCTTTTCATGACGTCAGAGCAAAAGGAGCTTTTGTGATGAACCTGTGATGGCGTACTTTTGCGGCTCAATTTTAAAGAGGATCTGGTTCTCAGGTCCATTGCAAATCAAAAAATAACCGGATGAACAAGAAGATCCAATCTGCACTGATTTCCGTTTTTTATAAAGACGGGCTGGAATCCCTCGTAAAATGGCTGGCTGATAATGGAGTAACCATCTACTCAACAGGCGGCACGCAACAATTCATTGAAAAACTGGGGATCAGCGTTGTGCCGGTTGAAAACCTCACTACTTATCCATCCATCCTGGGCGGCAGGGTAAAAACCCTGCATCCTTCTGTGTTTGGCGGCATCCTTGGTAAAAGGGATGATGAAACCCATCTGCAGGAAATGAAACAGTACAATATTCCTGAGCTTGACCTGGTGATCGTGGACCTCTATCCCTTTGAAGAAACAGTGGCCAGCACCAATGAAGAAAAACTGATCATCGAAAAAATAGATATCGGCGGGCCATCCATGATCAGGGCTGCTGCAAAAAACTTCCGCGATGTAACAGTGATCGCTGCTAAAAAAGAATATGCTACACTGGAAAATTTTCTGCGCGCACAGAACGGCGAGCTTTCCCTGGAGCAACGGAAAGCTTTTGCAGCCAAAGCATTTGAAACTGTGGCACATTATGATGTAGCGATTGCAAAATATTTCAACCCTTCCGACTCATTATACTTCCTGGAATCAATTCCTTTTCCCAAAGCCATGCGCTATGGTGAGAACCCTCACCAGTCAGGTGTTTTCTATGGCGACCTGGAAAAACTGTTCAACCAGTTGAATGGAAAAGAGCTTTCTTACAACAACCTGGTAGACGTAGATGCTGCCATGCAACTCATAAATGAATTTCCCCCCTCCGCTGCAGGCATCACTTTTGCCATCATCAAGCACACCAATGTATGCGGTATAGCGCAGCGCCCCGGCGTAAAAGAAAGCTGGGATGCCGCTCTTGCAGGCGACCCCGAAAGTGCTTTTGGCGGAGTGCTGGTAACAAATGGAAAAATAGATAAAGCAACAGCAGAAGCCATCAATGAACTTTTCTTTGAAGTGCTGATCGCTCCTTCTTTTGCAGAAGATGCTTTGGCAATACTCAAATCAAAAAAGAACAGGATACTGCTCGAATTAAAAGCTCAGCCTAACAACAAAGAGCAATACAAATCAGTATTGAACGGCGTATTGGTACAGGGTATTGATGAAGGCAATTATGCCGAATGGAAAGAAGCCGGTGGCAGAGATACAAGCGCTGCAGAAAAAGATGATCTGATATTCGCCAACCTGGTATGCAAACACCTTAAATCAAATGCCATTGCATTGGTGAAAAACAGGCAACTGATCGGCAAAGGTTGCGGTCAAACCAGCCGTATCGATTCACTGCGCCAGGCTGTTGAAAAAGCTAAACAATTTAAGTTCGATCTTACCGGTGCTGTAATGGCCAGTGATGCGTTCTTCCCATTCAACGACTGTGTGAAATTGGGTCATGAGGCAGGTATCACTTCCTTTATTCAGCCAGGCGGTTCAATCCGGGACAATGATTCCATTGAATACTGCAAGGAGCATAAGCTGGCCATGGTGATCACCGGCACAAGGCATTTCAAACATTAATGCCCCGATTCGATATATACAGAACATTATCCCAAACCAGTAATTCCATCAGGGAACTATCGGTTTTTAACCCGCTTACCATCCATCGCAAAGGCACAAAAGCAAAAGCTGTTTTTGCACTGGCAATGGTTTGCATTCTATGGGGCACCACCTGGGTAGCTTCCAAAGTGGGAGTAAAATATATGCCTTCCCTGCAAATGGCCGGCATACGTCAAACACTGGGTGGACTTTGTTATGTGATCTTCTTTCTTACCAAAGGCGCCCGCTTTCCTGCCAGGAAAGAATGGGGAAGTATCGTTGTTCTGAGTCTGCTCAATTTCGCACTTACCAATGGGCTTAGTACCTGGGGATTGAAACATATCACGGCTGGATTGGGTGCTATCATGGGAGCTATTTTCCCTTTATGGCTGGTGGTGATCGGCTTGTTCTCCGGAAGTAAAACTCCTGCCCGCGCCATCATTGGCTTGCTGATAGGTTTTGTAGGGATCTGTATTATTTTTGGTGAGCACCTTCAGGATTTTTTTAACCCGGATTTCCGTTTCGGCATTCTTATTTCACTGGCTGCCACCTGGACCTGGGCATTCGGTACGCTTTATACCAAAAGAAAAGCTGCCAGCTTTAATCCATATTTCAGTCTTGGTTTACAGATGCTGATAGCTGGTGTGATCCTTTTAGTGTTCACCCAACTGGTCAATACACCTGAAACAAAATCAGCCGTTCCTTTCACTGCTATTCCCTGGCAGTCTTGGGCTGCAGTTGCCTACCTGGTGATCTTCGGGTCTGTACTTTCTTTTATTGCTTATTTATATGCACTGCAACACCTGCCTACAGAACAGGCTTCTATTTATGCTTACGTCAATCCTATTGTAGCTGTATTGCTGGGTTGGTTATTATTCGCTGAAAGCATTAGTGTGTTTATTGTTGTCGGAGGATTGGTTACGCTGGCCGGTGTGTATATGGTAAACAAAGCGTTCAAGACATTGCCTGCAGTGGAACAGCCGGAAGCAGAAGGGATTTAACCCGGATCATATTTCATTCATGAATGTTTCATACGCTTCTTTCCATCCTTCATATAGCTTATCAGTGCCCAGAAAGGAATTATGCCAGATCATGATAAAAGTTCCCTGCACCTGTTTCACTTCCTTATAATAATGCCGCATCTCTTCCAACGCCTGCTGCGGGGGGTAATGCTGTTCATAAAAAGAATTGGCCTCCATAAAACAGAAGGGAAACAAAAGAAGATTGGTTGCCGTTTCTGCGTTGAGGTCATACCAGTAAAATGGTGTGGCCACTGAAGCACGGAAGCCATTGATACTTCCATATCCCATAGAAAAATCAAATCCGATCTTGTTTGCAATCAGTTTACGGAAGGTTTCCGGCAAAGCGAACCGGATATAGTGCTGTCTTGAAGAAACGATGGGATTGCCATTGATGGCTGATAACTGGGTAATTTCCCCCTGAAGCAAACGTTCATCATCTCCGCTTTGCCAGGAAGGATGAATGCCTACCGGGTAGCGGATAAGATGATCACTGATCAGTTCTTTCATCGCCTTCTTTGCAGGAGAGATGTTCTTATCATAGCGGCCATTCTTTTCTGCCAGCAGGAAAAAATAATATGGCCTTAATTTCTTTTTTTCATGAAGCTGATTCATCCAGCCATAAGCATCAAACGGGTCTTTTTGTTTTCCCCGCAAAACAGCTATACGGTCTTTTACAGCTTTCCAATCTCCTTTCAGGATTGAGCGGGTAAACCCTCCTAATTGCCGCCACCACCCTTTATGTTTATATGACCAGGCAATATCTATATCATACGTTGGAAGAAGCAGGAAAGAAGATGATTTGAAAACAAGAGAGGGAAAATGTTGTTTCAGCCTCTCTTTAAAATATTGCAGCCAGATATTCACCAGGGGGAGATTCAAAAATCCTTCACGGAAAGCAAGAGCGTTTTCATGGGCATACCGGCCATAGCTGTCTTTTTTATGTGGAAAATATTCTTCATACCGGCTGATCAGGTAAAAGCTTGCTGCAAAAATGTCGAAAGGATAATCACCATTCGTTTTAAAAAATGCTTTGTAGCCGTTAACATCAAAACAGGTTATTTCCTGCGGGATGATCGTTTTTTGAAAAAGGAGCGGGTGAGCTTCGATGAAAAGTTCATCTGTTCGTAATCGCTCTGTTGAGTAATTGATGCAGGACTTGTTATACTCGAGAAAAGCTTTTTTATCAGATGTAAGTTCAAAACCCTGTTGCATGATCTCTTTGCCTAAGAAATCAAGAATGTATTGCACCCTGGGTGTTATTTCAGGAACAAAGATGAGCAAGGTTGGAATATTTGGTTTTACAGTTAGATAGAAACCCCAGAAAGACAGCAAAGAGCACAAAGACTATTTTGCCGGTTTGCCTTCTCCCCGTTTCTCTTTCCATTGTTCATTGAACGATTGCTTCGGAAATTCCAGTTTTCCCCGGTGTTCGGTCCATGATTTTCCTACTTTGTTCACAAACCAGCCCTTCATATTTCCGCCTGCCATGTTCATCCATTTCCGGCGGAGCATGGCCCGCTTCCATATTTTCCAAACCATTTTTTCGGAAAACGCTGCTTCTCCTTCTTTCACGGCTTCATGCCTGTTTTCGAGCAACAGCTCATGCAGGTTTATTTTTACGGCACACACTTCCGTGCAATTACCACAAAGGGAGGAAGCATAACTCAGGTGCTTCCATTCTCCAAGATCTTTAAGGTTGGGAGTGATCACAGAACCGATAGGACCGCTGTAAGTTGTTCCATAAGTATGGCCACCAATATTTTTATATACAGGGCAGGCATTCAGACAGGCGCCGCAACGGATACAATAAAGGCTTTCCCTTTGCTTTTCATTGGCCAGGATATTGGTACGGCCATTGTCAAGCAATATCACATACATTTCTTCCGGTCCGTCTGTTTCCCCTTCCTGCTTTGGTCCGGCAATGATCGTATTATATGAAGTGATCCTTTGCCCTGTTCCATAAGTAGACAACAAGGGCCAGAACAAAGAAAGGTCTGTCATGGAAGGAATCACTTTCTCGATCCCTACCACTACGATATGTGTTTTAGGCATGGAGCAGCTCAGTCTTCCATTTCCTTCATTTTCCGTTACCGCTACAGCGCCTATATCAGCAATGATAAAATTGGCTCCTGTAACACCTACTTCAGCTTCGCGGTATTTTTCCCGTAAAATATCTCTTGCTACCAGGGTGAGTTGTTCCGGGGCGAGGGATGGATCTGTTCCCAGTTTTTCTGCAAACAGCCGGGCAACATCCTCCTTGCTTTTGTGCATGGCCGGCGTTACGATATGATAAGGCGGTTCGCCATCCAACTGTTGTATGTATTCACCCAGATCGGTTTCAACGCTTTCAATACCTTTTTTTTCCAGAAAATCGTTGAGATGGATCTCTTCTGTCACCATGCTCTTGCTCTTCACCAGTGTCTTGCAATTCTTTTCATCGCAGATCTTTCCTATTTCTTCCAGGGCCTGCTTTGCATCTTCTGCCCAGATCACTTTTGTACCTCTCCTGGTAATGGCTGCTTCGAAGCTTTCCAGCTGTTGATCCAGTGTTTCAATAGCCCGCCATTTCAGGTTTTTGGCCCTTTCCCTGGCGAGATTCAATTCGGCGAACTGCAACTTACCTTGCGGCACTGCTGCATTGTACTTGCCGATATTGAAATTGATCGTCCGCCGGTGATTGAGGTCAGCGGCTTTTTCCGAACTCTTATCAAGAAAACTGGATACTGTTTCTTTCACGCTGGATCGTTTGTTTGTTGTTCAAAATAGTCCGCAGCGATAGCATCGAGCGTTTCATAAAACGCCTCACCATACTTTCTGATCAGGGGTTCTTTCAGGAATTTATATACCGGTACCTGCAGCTGCTCTCCCAGTTGGCAGGCGGGGCTGCACAATCTTTGCCGGGGTTCATAATTCACCCGGTCATAATCACCATGCCTGCCTGGCTTGGCAATAATGGGATAAAGATGGCAACTGATCGGTTTTTTCCAGGGTATCAGTCCGTCATAATATGCCTGTTCAAAAGCACACTTGATAAGACCATCTTTTTCCCGGAAAGCATACACGCATATTTCGTTGTCGCTGGGCAGCGTGGGCGTTACCCAGCCAAACTCCTGGTCGTATTGATAGAAACCCCTTTTCTCTATCTCTGCAATGGCGGCTGGCGGCAGGTATGGTTTCACCTGCTCATAGTACTTTGATACCATCGCCAGTTCTTCTTTTGATAAAGGAGCTCCGGCATCGCCTTCTTCACAGCAGCCTCCTTTACACTTAGCCAGGTCGCAGACAAATTTTTTCTCTACCACCTCATCACTGATCAATATATTGTCTATTACAATCACAAAAGGTCTTTTGGGCAAAGTTACGGGCTCAGCACCTAAAATCCGGGCTTATCTCCACCGCAACGTATTAATCAAATGCTTCAGATCTTGTTTTAAAAAATCATTCACAATACTTAAAGAATCCTCATTGGGGGTGGCATCAAAATAAAGGGCGCCGCGAAGAAAATGGCGGGTGCTGTCAGTTACAAAAAACTGGTTGGCTGTGGCAGTATTTCCTGAAAGAGAAAAATAGACACCTTCCACACCGTTAGGGGTAACAATGGGGCTGTCAACAATACCAGTGGCTACATCTGTGTGCTGTTTATATGCCATTTTAAATCCATCATTCACGAGTGAATCAAAATTGCGGGGAGTCACTCCTTTATAACTCACATATATTCTTCCATGAAAGCGGGGAATATCAATATTGATCCACCAATCCCCGGCTTTGGCATCAAAGAAAGACGTGTCTTTTATCACATGTGCATATACAGGATATTCAAATGTATACGGGTAGCCGGACTGATCAAACAGCTGGTATTTCTTTTCAGGAAAACTCACCTTGAAATAACCTTTTTTTCTGTAGGGATAGGGGCTATTGCAGGATAACAAAAACGCTGTTCCTACAGTGCAGGCCAGGAACAGGAATAAATAATTACGCTTCAAAGTAGTTGCTGTTTAATTTTAATGGCCTTATGCCTTTCTGTTGTGGTTCACTGTCACTTTTACCATCCTGATACGGTTACTATCTGCTTCCAGCACGGTAAAATCAAAATCACCGCTGCTGACCACTTCATTTACAGCAGGGAATTCACCGGCCAACTCCAGCACCAGGCCACCGATTGACTCACTTTCTCCTCTTATGCTATCAAAAACATCCATGGGTAATTGCATGATCTTACAAACATCATGGATCATCGTTTTCCCTTCGAAAATATAGTTGTTATCATCCAGCTTTTTATCATGGCTTTCTTCCTCATCAAATTCATCACGGATATCACCGATCACTTCTTCCATAATATCTTCCATGGTAACAATGCCGCTGGTGCCGCCAAATTCATCCACTACCACGGCAAAATGAATATGCCTGCTTTGAAAATCGCGCAGCAGATCGGAGATCAGTTTTGACTCCGGCACAAAATAAGGCTGACGCATCAGCGAATGCCAATCGAAATCAGCGGGTTGCTGCAAGGACGAGATCAGGTCTTTAGTGTTGATGATACCCACTACTTCATCCATGCTCACTTTGTATACCGGCAAGCGGGAATAGTGCAGTTCTTCCACTTTCTTTACCACATCGGCGAAGGAAGCATTGTAGTTGATACCATTTACTTCAAGCCTGCTCCGCATGATCTGCTTCACGGATATGGTACCGAATTTTATAATGCCCTTCATGATATTCTTCTCTTCAGGCGATGCTTCTTCATCTGTTTTTATATCGATCGCTTCATCCAGTTCCTGTATACTCACTGCTTCCGAGCGGTTGGCTCCTAGTTTGCGGCCAACTGCATCGGCAAAAGAAACGGTCCATTTGCTGATGCGGCGAAGGAAAAGATGCACAGCTTCCACTACAATTGCTGAGCCATAGGCAAAGCGCAGGTTATTTTGCGTAGCCCACACTTTAGGTAATATTTCTCCAAAAAACACGAGCACAAAAGTGATCACAAATACTTTAGACAATAATTCCAGTATAAAGTGAATATGTGCAAATGAAATGAACTGACCGATCAGGAAATTGGTGAGCACGATAATGGAGATGTTCACAAAAATGCTGGCGATCAGCAGGGAGGCAAATACTTCCTTGGGTTCATCCAAAAAATTGATGAT
>DATAJQ010000149.1:0-1576 GCA_036262095.1 Chitinophagaceae bacterium
TTTTGTAATGTATGACCGGGAAGAACTATCAACTCCATTGCACTGGGTCACATTGCTGACCGCAGTAGTACTGATAGTATTATCCATTATCACCAATCACCGGCTTGTAAGATCTCTTTTAAACAAGCTGCACACTAATTAAAATTTTCGTTTTATTGCTGAACATTTTCATAGATAATAGCAGCACCCTGGCCAACACCGACGCACATCGTTGCCAGGCCATACTGTACTCCTTTTCTTCGCATTTCATATAATAATGTAGTGGAGATCCGTACGCCGCTGCATCCCAGCGGATGTCCCAATGCGATTGCGCCGCCATTTACATTCACTTTTTTTTCATCCAATCCCAACTCGCGGATGCATGCAATAGACTGTGAAGCGAATGCCTCATTCAATTCGATCAGGCCGAGCTGACTGGTTTTTAATCCTGAACGCTGCAACACTTTTTGCGTGGCAGGCACCGGTCCAATGCCCATAATGGCAGGGTCTACGCCTGCTGACGACATTGCCACGATCTTTGCCATTGGCTTAAGTCCATATTCTCTTACAGCAGCTTCACTGGCCAGCAGCATAGCGGCAGCACCATCATTGATCCCTGCTGCATTGCCTGCAGTCACTGTTCCTTCTTTTGCAAAAGCAGGTTTCAGTCCTGCCAGTTTTTCCATGGAAGTCTTACGCGGATGTTCATCATTCACGATCCAGCTAACCAAGCCATCGCGGAATAATTCCAGCCCGGTAATTTCTTCATCCCATTTATTGGCAGCTTTGGCTGCAAAATATTTTTCCTGCGATGCAAAAGCGAAGGCATCCTGCTCTTCCCTCGAGATATTCCATTGCCTGGCCACATTCTCTGCCGTTTCACCCATACTGAATGGATGGTGCATGGATGCCAGCTTTTTATTTACAAAACGCCAGCCAAGCGTAGTATCAAATGTTTCTGTATTGCGTTGAAAAGGAGCAGTGGCTTTGCCGGTCACAAACGGAGCCCTTGTCATGCTTTCAACACCGCTCGCGATGATCAGATCAGCATCCCCACACATTACCTGGCGGGCTGCATCCATAATGGCTTGCAGCCCGGAAGCGCAAAGCCGGTTCACCGTATTGCCGCCTACAGAAACGGGGAGGCCGGCCAGCAGGGCTGCCATCCGCGCCACATTGCGGTTGTCTTCACCCGCCTGGTTGGCTGCACCGGCAATCACATCTTCAATTGCATTCACATCAATGGAAGCATTCCTTTCCACCAGCACACTGATCACATGCGCCAGCAGATCGTCAGGACGGTAAGCTGAAAGCATTCCGCCATATTTTCCTATCGGTGTTCTTACTGTATCGATTATATAAGCTGTATTCACTTGCAATTTTTTGATTTTTAATTCTTTACCGGGATATCCCTATAACACTACCCGGCATAGCCTCGCAATATACTATCTTTGCCGCATGGCAAAAGCAGCAAAGCAAAATATCCGGAACCTGACGCTCCAGGATATTGAGGCTTATTTTGAAGAAATGGGGGAGAAAAAGTTCAGGGCCAAACAGGTTTATGAATGGCTCTGGCTGAAACAGGCACAGGATATCG
>DATAJQ010000150.1:0-14026 GCA_036262095.1 Chitinophagaceae bacterium
TGGCTAATGACCTGCCACCCAGCCTTTGGTTTCTAAAATAATAGAGCTCTTCCGTTGGCTGTGTAACAAGTTCTTTGTAATTTGACCACCCCCAAACGATTTGTAATCCATGGCTTTGAAAATCATTGATCACGGTTCTGCCGAATATTTCCAGATGGTAAAGCTGCGGGATGATGTTCTCCGCAAGCCGCTTGGCCTGAGCTTTACCAAGGAAGAGCTTGATGCAGAAAAAGACCACATGCTCATCGCCGCATTTGAGGATGACCGTATACTGGGCTGCTGCATGCTGCTGGAAGAACAACCCGGCGTCGTCCGTCTCCGCCAAATGGCTGTGCTCAATGATCTCCAGGGAAAAGGTATTGGAAGAGCTTTAATGAACTTCGCAGAAAATATTGCCCGCGACCGTGGATACAGGGCTATCCGGATGCATGCCCGGTTGAATGCAGTAGGATTTTATGAAAAAGTGGGATATAAGGTGAAGGGAGATCAGTTTGTTGAGGTCACCATCCCGCATTATGTGATGGAGAAGGTGCTGGTGTAATTACCGGGCTGATATCTTCTCTTTAAATATCTTCCTCAGCTCAAATACTTCGTCTTTATCCTTGCATCCGCTTTTCGGAACAAGCAGGAACGACCTCGCATCAAAATATAAATGAAAGAAATTCGGGCTTTCGATAAACTTGCTCAATGCCTTCCATGGCCATGAGCGCTCTCCCCTTTCATGTATCAGGCTGAACTGATCTTCACCAAACGACATACTGAATTCGTGACGGAATGTTTCAGACCGACGGTAAACCATACTGGGCAATACAAACCAGAAACTGATCATCAGCACGATCCATAATAAAGAACCCACCAGGAAAGCAAGCGGGGTTATTTTATGCAGGGCATAAAGTATGATGGAGCCGATCGCAAATACATTTACCGTAATGATCATGATGCGTATTTCAGGGCGGCTGATAAAGTGATAACGAAGGGCCTGCAATACCTGGCCTTTTTCATATCCGAAATGTATAGTCATATAATTCAGCATTACTGATCGCAAACGTACGACCTATTTTGTCTGGCAGAAGAAGATTTCTTCACTTTATTGTATTCACATTTAAAAGATAAAAAAATAACTGGTTGCCTCAACCCGCCACAAAAAAATAAAAGCCTTCCGCAATGGAAGGCTTTCTATATTCCGTTGGAAAGTTCTTACTTGTTCATCATCTGTTTTGCTTCGATGCTCAGCGTGGCATGCGGCACTGCACGAAGGCGTGCTTTATCGATCAGCTTGCCGGTAACGCGGCAAACTCCGTATGTCTTGTTTTCAATACGCATGATGGCTTTCTCCAGGTGATCAATGAAAGTGATCTGGCGGCTGGCCATCTGGCTCAGTTGCTCTCTTTCCATGCTTACACTGCCGTCTTCCATGGTCATGTAGCGGGCTTCATCCATATCGCCCCCTTCATCGCGGCGTGTGATCAGGCCTTGCAAATAAGCCAGCTCTTTTTTCGCTGCATCCAATTTCTTATTGATGATCTCTCTGAATTCGTTCAGGTCTGCATCGGAATATCTCATCGTAGGTCCTGTATGTTCTTGCATAGGGGTATCTAATACTGATTTAGTGAATTCGGGTTCATATTTAACAGCGCTCTTCACAGTCGTTTTTGGTATCACTATTTTAGACGGCTTGGGCGGTTCCTTTTTTATTATAGGTTTCGCTGTGGGCTTGATGGATACCAGCGATTGTGGGTCAAAAGCGCCGGATTTCTTTACTACTGGCGGCGGCGTCACTTCAGCCGGTTTAGCAGCTACTGGTTTGGGTTCGGGTTTAGCGGCGGCGACTGGTTTTGCAGGTGCCGGTTTCTTTGCCGGTTCCACTTTTTTAACTGCTGGCTTGGGCGCAGGTTTCGCTGCTTTGACTGCGGGTTTAGCAGGTTTTGCTTTGGCCGGCGCAGGTTTGGCTGCTTTTTTAGCTGCAGGCTTCTTTGCGGCAGGTTTGGCTGCCTTTGCAGCTTTTGGCGCAGGTTTGGATGCTTTCTTTGGAACCGGTTTTTTCTTGTTAGCCATACATTAGCCTTTTTTTGAAACAATCGCTTTTAGTGAAACATCGTTTACTTCAATTTCAATACCATCTTGTATTTCAGCCACTATTTCCAGCTTATCGGCCAGAATTTCGGCGCAAATATAGTCTTTAAACTGTCCCAATGATTCCTTCATTCCATTAGCCGCAGTTACCTTCACTTCAATCCTGTCCGTCAGGTCGAACCCGCTTTCCTTACGGATCTTCTGAATCCGGTTCACGAATTCCCTGGCATTGCCTTCAGCTTCCAATTGGGGGGTAACGGTTACGTCGAGTGCTACGGTCAGGCTGCCTTTGTTGGCAACAGTCCAACCCGGAATGTCTTCACTGCTGATTTCCACTTCGCTAATCTGTAATATTACGGGTTCGTTATCAATTGACAAACTATATTGACCTTCTTTTTCCAGCCTCGCTATATCCTCTTGCGTAAATTGTGATAAAGCTGTGGATACCGCTTTCATCTTCGGACCCAGTTTTTTACCCAGGGCTACAAAGTTGGGCTTGATCTTTTTCCTGATAAACGTATTGTCCGGATCAAGATATTCCACCTCTTTCACGTTCACCTCCGCTTTTATCAGATCTTCCACTTTCTGCAATTGCTCCTTCATCAATGGGTCCAATGCCGGTATCAGCACTTTTTGCAGCGGCTGCCTTACTTTGATGTTTACTTTCTTCCGCAGAGAAAGGATGAGGGAAGAAGCATCCTGCGCCAATTGCATTCTTTCTTCCAGCGACTCATCAATTGCCGCTTCATTGGCTACCGGAAAATCAGTATGATGTACGGATTCGGCTCCGGGGAAACGGTTGGTCACTGCATTCAGGTTGCCGAATACCGCATCACTGAAGAAGGGCGAGATAGGCGCTACCAGCCTCACCACTGTTTCCAGGCATTCATACAATGTTTGGTAAGCGCTTACCTTATCTGTTGAATACTCCCCTTTCCAGAAACGGCGGCGGCAAAGGCGTACATACCAGTTGCTCAGGTGCTCATCCACAAAATCTTCTATTGCACGGCCGGCCTGGGTGGGCTCATAATCATCCATGGAAGCCGTCGCTTTTTTCACCAGTGAGTTCAGGGAAGAAAGGATCCAGCGGTCAATCTCCGGTCTTTCTGCCAGGGGGATATAGTTTTCTTTAAAAGCGAATCCATCCACATTGGCATAGAGAGCAAAGAACTGGTAGGTATTATACAATGTGCCGAAGAATTTCCGTTGCACTTCCTTGATGCCATCCAGGTCAAACTTCAGATTATCCCAGGGAGAAGCATTCGTGATCAGGTACCAGCGGGTAGCATCGGCACCAAATTTTTCGATGGTCTCGAATGGGTTCACCACGTTGCCGAGGCGTTTGCTCATTTTATTGCCGTTCTTGTCAAGCACAAGGCCATTGCTCACTACGGTTTTATAAGCTACAGAATCGAATACCAGCGCGGCAATAGCATGGAGAGTATAGAACCAGCCTCTTGTCTGGTCCACTCCTTCCGCAATAAAATCGGCCGGAAAGCTCTGTTTGAATGTCTCTTTATTCTCAAAAGGAAAATGCCACTGGGCATACGGCATGGCACCACTGTCGAACCATACATCGATCAGGTCAGGCACCCTTTTCATTGGTTTGCCTGAGGGGCTTACCAGCACGATATCATCCACATAAGGTTTATGCAGATCAAGAATGCCTTCGTGGAGATAATGTTTGTTTACATCGCCGCCAAGCACTTCATTGGCCTTTCTGATACCGTTGTTCAGTTCTTCGATGGAACCAATGCAGATTTCTTCATTGCCATCTTCGGTTTGCCATACAGGAAGTGGAGTTCCCCAGAAGCGGCTGCGGCTAAGGTTCCAGTCGACCATGTTCTCCAGCCAGTTACCAAAACGGCCTTCCCCGGTTGACGCTGGTTTCCAGTTGATGGTTTTATTCAGTTGCACCATCCTGTCTTTAATGGCCGTGGTCTTGATGAACCAGGCCGACAAAGGATAGTATAATACCGGTTTATCAGTTCTCCAGCAATGCGGATAGCTGTGTTCGTATTTTTCTACTTTGAATGCGCGGTTCTCTTTTTTAAGTTTTACGCTGATGTCTACGTTCACATCAACATATTTCGGATCGTCTTTGTAATTCTTTACATAACGGTTGCTGAACTCACCCAGACCATCTACAAATTTTCCTTCAAGGTCAACCAACACCAGTTTCTCCCGCTTGCCATATTTGTTGACGTATGTAAAATGGCCAATGTTATATTTTGTACCAACCTTAAAGTCATCCGCACCAAAATCAGGAGCGGTGTGCACAATGCCGGTACCATCTTCCGTGGTCACAAAGCTATCCACAAGTATGCGGAACGGCTTTGCATCGGGAATACTGTATTGAATGGAGCTTTCCCAGGAGTTGGCTTCAAAAGGAAGCAGTTGCTCATAAGAAGCGCCTTCGATATCTTTTCCTTTGAAACTGGTCAGTATTTTCCAGGGCAGTAATTTGGTGTCTGCTGTGTACTGTTCAAAATCACCATTCTCTCCTTCCGGCTTGAAATATTTGCCCAGCAAGGCTTTGGCCAATACCACATTTACCGGTAAATGAGTGTAGGGGTTAAATGTTTTTACCAGCACATAATCGATATTCCCTCCCACGGTAAGTCCCAGGTTGCTGGGTAATGTCCAGGGAGTAGTGGTCCAGGCCATAAAGAAGATTTCGCCTGGAGTATCAAGTGCTTTAAAAAGAAAATCAGTTTTATCGTCCTGCTTTGCTTTGAACATGGCCACTGCAGATGTGTCTTTTACATCCTTGTAAGTGCCGGGCTGATTCAGTTCGTGTGAGCTCAATCCTGTACCTGCAGCAGGTGAATAAGGCTGAATGCTGACGCTTTCATACAGCAGGCCTTTTTTATACAGTTCGCTCAATAACCACCAGAGCGTTTCAATATATTCATTCTTGAAGGTGATATAGGGATCATTCAAATCAACCCAATAACCCATTTTGCGGGTAATATCATCCCATTTGTCTTTATAGCGCAATACCGCTTCGCGGCATTTCTGGTTATATTCTTCAACGGAGATCTTTTTGCCGATATCTTCCTTGGTGATACCCAGTTCCTTTTCGACGCCCAGTTCGATCGGCAGGCCATGTGTATCCCAGCCGCCTTTGCGTTTTACCTGGAATCCTTTCATGGTTTTATAGCGGCAAACCAGGTCTTTCAGGGTCCGGGAAATAACATGGTGAATGCCGGGCATACCATTGGCGCTGGGAGGGCCTTCGTAGAACACAAAGGGAATGGCGCCTTCCCGGAGCGACACGCTTTTTTCAAATGCCTGGTGTTCAGTCCATTTAGCCAATATTTCCTGCTCGGTTGCGGGCAGATTCAGTCCGGAGAATTCTTTATATGTAACGGCCATAATCCTTTTCCTGCCTGGTTTTTAAGGTGTGCAAAGTTACGGGAAAAGGGGGAAAATGAGTCGGGAGTCTGGAGTCGGCAGCCGGTAGTCTGGTCTCCCAAAATTGTAAGGTCTGTCCGTCTGTCAGGATGGTAAGGCTCCTGACTGCCGGCTGCAGACTCCCAGCCCATTAACGTTCCACAAATTTGAATACTTCTGCCTTGATGCGCGCATCAATTTCATTATCACTTATTTTTTTTGCCGCATAGTCTTTCGCCAGTGCGAACAGGTATTCATTCAAAGGTTTTCCGTCTACCTGTGTTTTTAGTGCGATCATAGTTTGCGTGCTGATATAATCATCCCAGGTCTTTCTTACTTTGGTCCAGAACACTTTGTTCTTTTCCCAGTAATATTTTGCCGCAGCACAGGCTTTATCATCGAGGCGCTTGTAGCTGTTGATGCCTTTTTCTTCAGCCAGCAGTTTGTCTGCACCGTTTTTGCGGATGATCTTTTGGTTATCCTGTTCGTGGATATAACCACTGTCGTTAATGCTGAGGCGGTTGGTCCTTTTCAGGATATTATAATCATTGCGGTTTGAATATTCACGGCGGGGCAGCGGAGCATCTGTAGTGTTTTGCCAGATGATCTTATCATCCAGATTCACCCATTGACTGAAACCCTGGTAGCGGGGCTCATCGCTTACTTCCCAAACAGTTTGTGTCCATTTTCCTTTAACCTGCTCCGGTTTGAGGATTTGCCTGGTCCATATTTTATCTCCCTGGTATTTCCAGATCACAGGATTTTCATAGGTCCATTCCTCCCGCCAGTGTTTGATGATCATGGAATCGGTGATCACCAACAGGTGTTGCATCACGATCTTCTTATCGCTCACTTCAACAGGAAGGGTAAGTTCAGTACCGCCACTGATCTCTTCGCGATCATGGAATTTATAATTCTTATCAGGTGAAAAAGTTTCAGCGTATTTGAATTCTACTTCAAAACATCCGCACAGCTTGTCTACTTTGGCTTTGTCCTGTGGTGCCTGGGCTTTTGCTGTAATCACTATTAATACAGCTATGACTGGTAAGACTATTCTTTTCATTCGTTTTGTTTTGCTGACAAAGCAATGACAATAAGGAGGCAAAGGCTTACGGGAAGGGAAAAACAGGGTTACGCGAAAGGAAAAAACAGGGAAGGTTAATGTTGTGGGTTATAAAGAATGTTATTGCTATAAAACGTGTCCTTCCCGTCTTCCCGCCTTACCGGTAAAAATTTACCGGTAAGGCGGGAAGACGGGAAGGACACGTTTTAGATAGTAAAGGATTTATCCTTTTTTCACGAGGGCAAACTCAAGTTTTGGATATCCTCTTTGTCCATCTTGTGTAAGCGAAAGGAAACGGATCTTGTAATAGTTGTTATCTCCGTCTTTTATGATATAGTAACGGTCCTCGCGAACAGCAGGTCCGCTGCTGGGGCCACCGCCAGAACGCCAGTCTGCGCCGATCGTAGTTTGTACAGACGACCAGGTGAGGCCAGCCAGATCAGCTTCTCCGAAATCTGCATAAGCTTTGGTGGATGTCATCACTTTAACAGCTTGTACATTGCGGTTTTGCAGGATCACGTCCTGGAATGTATATGGCACTTCACCTCCAAAATTGGTTGTGTTGGAGAAATATGTCCATGCGATATCCCATTTCTTAGCTGTAGGTTCTACATCCACTGCACCATTTTCAAATGAAATGTATTTGAAGAAATAAGCAGCATCTTTTGGAATGTCGATTGAAGTGAATGAAGTGGCAGCTATATCTGCATGCTGCAAGGTGTAACCACCGGATGCATTACGAATGATACGGATCTTCTTCCATCCTCTTGCAGGAGCAGGACTTCCAATACCTGTGCCACGGTTAACGATATACACTTTGTTATCGGTTGCTGTAGCCGATACTGCAGCAATTGCTGTCTTGCTCAGTTCACCACTGGGGTAATCAATGTAGGCAAGCGATGCCGTGGAAGGTTCAGACTGATTGAAGACCACGTCTGCATAAAAGCCAACAGTGTCTGCAGCGGTAACGGTGGTGAGATCATTCTTTGCAATTTGTTTTGCCATCATGGCGGTGGAAGAGTTGAGGATCACTCGCCAGTCATCACTGCCGGTGTAAAAACCAAGGTCCCATTTGGTACGTTGTACTGCTGTTTGACTGTTGGCACTCAGATCAAAAAATACTTTATTGCCGTAAGTAGCGCCGCCTCCATCACCTACGATAGTAGAACCTGCAGAGATGATCTCTGAGAAGGTGAGTTTGAATTCGCTTTGAGAACCGATGATCACCGGAGAACCTGAAGAGATGATCGTGAACACCAGGTTATCATCTCCATAAAAAAGACCATTGTTTGTTTTTGTAACAGTGATTGTTGCTTCGCTGCTTCCGCTGAGGATAGCCAGTTCAATCTTGCCGGCAACCGCCGCAGGAGTGGTGGCATAGTCTGTGGTATAGTCAACACCGGGAGTGCCGGTAATGGAAACAGAAACAGGAATATCTGCACTCGCCGCACGGCTCAATCTTATCTTGATCGTTTTGCTTGTTTCTGTTGCACCCATACCTTGTTCTGCCGCTTCAAATTGAGCCAGGTTATCAGGCAGCGGAGCATCTTTTTTACGGCAGGCCGGCACTACCAGTAAGACTGCCATTGCAAACATCAATCCTTGTATCAGTTTTAATTTCATCGTTTTGATTTATGTAGTAAAAGAATAATTATCAGGATGATTATTTTTTTGACCAGTTGAAAGCCAGTCCCAGGAAATAAGATCGTCCGTTGCCGATAGGCCTCGCTCCTGTGGAAGAATGTACACCGCCACTGACTGCTGAATTGGTAATTGCTGTAACATCAAACAGGTTTCGGATACCGGCATTTACAGTCAGCAGGCTGAACAATTTTTTATTCAGGGTAAGATCTGCCCAGTGGTATCCTTCTGTTTCTGCCAGCCGGATCTGTGTTTGACCATTCTCTGTTACCTGCTGGTAATAGGGCAGCTTGCCAGTGAATTTGTAATACAGGTTGGCGCTGAAACCTATTTTCGGAAAGCCATAAGAAATGATCGACGTGATCTCGGGCGACCATTTGAAGCCTGGCAGGTCCTTATCCATTTCGCTGTATTCATTATAACGGCCGGTATAGCCAAACCCAAGCGAAGCATCGAGGTCACCGGCAATCAGCTGCCCGGTGAGTGTGCCTCCTCTTGTTTTATATTTTGCAATATTCACATAAGTGGTCACAGTCGGATTTGCTGCATCAGCCGCATAGCCGATCATATTGCTTACATCATTATAAAAACCACTTAGTGTAGTGTTGAGCTTTACTGTTTTGGTGCGGACAGTATTCCAGGTCAGTGAGCCGGTAAAACTATTGGAATGTTCTGCTTCAAGATTGGGATTACCCGCGATGCTATGGCTGGCATCAAAGAAATCATAATACAACTCACGGATGGAAGGGGCCCTGAAGCCCTTTGCATAAGCCAGGCGAAGATCAAGATCGCGGGCTAGCAGGAATTTGGTGTTGATGGAAGGGATAACAGGCGGCGCATCATAAACAGAATTTTGAATAACCCTGATACCTGGCCTGATATTGATCCAAGCTTTGGGGGTGATCTCTGAAGTCAGGAAGAACGCATAATCGTTGATATGCTGAACGCCTGCTTTGATCCTTTCTCCATCACCGCTTTCGGTGTTGATATCAATACCTGGTTGAAAGGATATAAAGGAAGAAGGTGTGTACACAGCAGCGGCCCGGAAAGTGAATCCATCAAAAGTAGAAATGCTTTGCAACCCCGGCGCAGTAGCCACTCTTACATCGCCATCAGGATAATATAAAGTGGAATACACCTGCCTGGTGAAATGGGTATAGGAAGCAAGGGCATTAGCAGATAATTTATTGCTGAACCTGTATGATGCCTGCAATTGCTGCATCAACCTGTCGGTGATATAATCCTGGTCGATAGCAGGCTGACTGCCTCCAGGGAAATTAGCAGGATTGGTGATCACTTCATCCAATCCATCCAACCTGTAATACACATTCAATCTTTCATTGCGGTAGCCGAGAACTGCATTGCCTACGATCTGGTCTTTTTTATGCCAGGTCAGTTCCCGGCCGGTAGCAGTGTCTTTCCATCCCTGGAAAAGATTACGGCCAATGCCACCACTGGCGTACCAGTTTTTATACCTGCCGCTAGCTCCCAGGTATTGATTATGTATCCCTTCATTAATACCATATTCTTTTCCTACAGTTTCTTCCTGCACACGCGCATTGATAGCCAATTTCTCACGGCTGTGCTTTTTGGTAATGATATTAATAACGCCTGCCAATGCATCGGCCCCATATATAACCGACATCGGGCCTTCAATGATCTCAATACGTTCGATGGAATTTACTTCCACCTGGTTTATATTGATCTCATTGGAAGTGCCCTGGCGGCCGGTCATCGGCACACCGTCGATCAGGATCTTTACATTCTGCCCTGAAAGGCCCATCATAGTGATATCAGAACCGCCTGTTGCAAGGTCTTGTGAGAAACGGATATTCAACTGACTGTTTAGCACATCCTGAAGTTTGGCTGCAGATTGTTTCCTGATCTGTTCGCCGCCAATAACCCTTACCTGGTAAACAGAATTCTTAACGGATTGTGGTTTGTACTGACCAGTGGAAACAATTACTTCGCCCAGTTCTTTTACTTTCAGGCTGTCTTCCTGGGCAAAGGCAGGTGCGGTTACTATAAAAAGGAGCAGCGTATATATTTTCCTCATAAATAAAGATTGGATGTAAAGTTCCTGACGTGTTGCAGAACGTTTGTCATGAGATTATCATGCAGGCAAGCAGGCCAACCCGACCAGGTGGCTGGATGCAAAAATCTTTATCAATAAGAAAGATGCTTTGCTAAAAAAGGAAATGAGTTTTACGATAAACGAAATAAGGAGATGACAATATTGTGACAATGAAGTGTATCGCTAAGTGCGCAAAGATTACGCAAAGAGCGCAACGCAGCGTCCTTTGCGTAATCTTTGCGCACTTAGCGATACCAAAGCTTTTTAATCAACTCTGCTTTCAACAAAAAGAGCTGACATCTCAATTGTCAGATCCAGATCACCATAACTAAGTGCATTATTCAAAAACCAACTTTCAAAGGGAGATGGAGGAAGATAAATGCCTTTGCTGAGCAGGAAATGAAAATATTGTTTGAAGAGATTATTATCCGCCGCAGCAGCCGAACTGAAATCAGTAACAGCATTGTTAGTGAAATGAACACTGATCATACTGCCTAATTGATTAACAGTAGCAGGTTGATCGGCTTTTTCAAAAACCCTTTTTAATCCGTTTTTGAGATAAGTTGTTTTTTCTTCCAGCTCAGTATAAATAGAGGGGTTATTTTTCAATTCTTGCAGTAATGTATAGCCAGCTATCATAGCGATAGGGTTACCGCTAAGCGTACCGGCCTGGTACACTTTACCCAATGGTGCCACACTTTCCATGATCTCTCTCCGGCCACCAAAAGCACCCACGGGCATACCTGCCCCAATCACTTTTCCATAAGTGACCAGGTCTGCATCAATATCCAGGTATTGTTGCGCGCCACCAGCTGCCAGGCGAAAACCTGTCATCACTTCATCAAATATCAAAACGATGTTTTCTGCATCGCATATCTTTCGAAGCCCTTCGAGAAAACCAGGCTGAGGAAGTATACAGCCCATATTGCCGGCTACCGGCTCAATAATGATCGCAGCTATCTGGCCTTTATGGCCGGCAACCAGTTGCTCCACTGCAGCCAGGTCATTATAAGGCGCAACCAATGTATCCTGTGCTACGGCTTCACTGATGCCGGGCACTGACTGAATATCCAATGTAGCAATACCACTTCCTGCTTTTACAAGAAAAGGATCAGCGTGGCCATGATAGCATCCATCAAATTTGATGAACTTATTTTTGCCGGTATAACCACGTGCTACCCGCAATGCGCTCATGCAGGCTTCTGTACCGCTGCTTACCATTCTTATCAGGTCCACATTAGGTGCCATGCTTTTGATCAGCTCCGCCATTTCAATTTCCAGTTCGGTAGGAGCACCAAAAGAAGTTCCTCCCAGCACTTTCTCCTGTATCGCCTTCACCACCGGCTCATACGCATGCCCAAGGATCAACGGTCCCCAGCTTGCTATATAATCAACATACTTATTACCATCGGCATCATAGAGGTAAGCTCCCTGCCCTTTCACCATAAATAAAGGCTCACCTCCTACACTTTTGAAAGCACGGACAGGAGAGTTAACGCCACCTGGAATGGATTGCTGGGCACGATGGAATAAAGAAGAACTTTTGGTGTACATGGAACTATTTTAGGAATTGTATTTTAAAACCGGTTTAGCTATTCAACAATCTAACGGCATCTTTCGCAAAATAAGTCGCAATCAGGTCAGCACCTGCCCTTTTGATAGATGTAAGTATTTCAATGATCGCTTTGTTCTCATCTATCCATCCTTTTTCAGCAGCAGCTTTTACCATAGCATATTCTCCGCTGATATTATAAGCGCTAACAGGAATGTCAACCGCATTTTTTACCTCCCGGATGATATCGAGATAAGATAAAGCAGGTTTTACCATCACGATATCGGCACCTTCCTCCACATCCATCAGCGTTTCTTTAATGGCTTCAATCCTGTTGGCATAATTCATCTGGTATGTTTTCTTATCACCAAAACCAGGAGCTGAGTCCAACGCATCGCGGAAAGGCCCATAAAAGCAACTGGCATATTTGGCGCTATAGCTCATGATGCCCACTTTGGTAAAGTTGTTTTCTTCCAATCCAGCACGTATAGCACCGATGCGGCCATCCATCATATCACTGGGCGCTACAAAATCTGCTCCGGCTTCAGCATGGCTGATACTCATTTTCACCAATGCTTCCACTGTTTCGTCATTAACGATCTCACCATCTTTTACAATGCCATCATGCCCATAAGAAGAATAGGGGTCAAGGGCCACATCCGTCATCACCAGCATGCCGGGCACTGCTTCCTTAATAGCACGGATACTTCTTTGCATCAGGCCATTCTTGTTCCAGGCTTCCTTACCTGTATTATCTTTCAGTTCATCCTTGCTTTTAACAAATATGAGAATGGATTTGATGCCCAGCGACCATAATTCCTTTACTTCTTTGATCGTATTGTCGAGGCTCATCCTGTAATAACCTTTCATGGAAGATATCTCTGTCTTCACGTTTTCGCCTTCATCAATAAATAAAGGGGCGATAAAATCATTCGGCGTCAATATCGTTTCCGCTACAAGGTCCCTGATGGCGGGGCTGCTTCTCAATATCCTGTTTCTTCTTTGCAGATACATAAAAAACGTTTTGTATAGTAAATCAGCCGCCTTACACCCAACTCCTCGGATGAAGGCAGGCCTGCAATAATTTATCTTCCTCACTGCCGGGTTCCGGGTGATAATCGTATTCCCAACGGGCACGGGGTGGCAGGCTCATCAATATACTTTCTGTGCGGCCATTTGTTTTTAAGCCAAACAAAGTACCCCTGTCATGGATCAGGTTGAATTCTACATAACGGCCGCGGCGGATCTCCTGCCAGGCAATTTCACGCTCTCCATAAGAACTGTCTTTTCTTTTCATCACTACCGGTAAATAAGCCGGGATAAATGCATTGCCATTTGCCTGCTGAAAGCGAAGCAATTCTTCTGCATGTGTATCATCCTTTGGACGGAGATGTTCATAAAAAACACCGCCAATGCCTCTCATCTCATTATTACGATGAGTGTTGGCAAAGTATTCATCACACTGCTCTTTATATGCCTGGTATAATTTATCACCAAATGGATCAATCGCCTGTTTGAGTGTTTGATGAAAATGCCTGGCATCTTCTTCATATAAATAATAAGGCGTCAGATCAGCTCCGCCTCCAAACCAGCGATCTACTACATTATCCTCTTCATCGTATAATTCAAAATAACGCCAGTTGGCATGCGTGGTGGGCACATAAGGATTGAGCGGATGGATAACAAGCGATAAACCACAGGCAAACCATTTGGCAGCATCCAGTTGCAATTGCCTGCGCATCATATCCGACACCCTACCATACACAACAGAAGTGTTTACACCGCCTTTCTCAAATATATTTCCGTTTTGTATGATCCTTGTTTTACCACCACCTCCTTTTCCTTCTGCTCTCTCCCATTCATCTTCCCTGAATCTGGCTTTGCCATCAGCCTGTTCCAGGGCAAGGCAAATATCATTTTGCAGGTCATGAATATAATTAATCCATCTTCCCCTGAATTCCCTTGTACTTGTTTTATACAGTGTTTCCATTTTTATTTTGAGAATTTTGATCCTCATTAATTCTTTGTGGTCTTTGTGCCTTCGTGGGATATAGCTCCCACGAAGGCACAAAGACCACAAAGGCATATTAAATTTTTACGCCCATTCCTTTACAGCTTCTACAAATGCCTTTGCGTGACTTACAGGTACATTCGGTAGAATGCCATGCCCCAGGTTAGCGATATACCGCTGCGGGCCGAAAGCCGTGATCATTTTTTTCACTTCTTT
>DATAJQ010000151.1:0-11544 GCA_036262095.1 Chitinophagaceae bacterium
CTGAAGGGTAGACCGCAAAATTTAGTTTTGCCCATTTCGTGAACTATCCGGCAAAAATAAGTGTTCAGCAAAAAACTATCCGTAAAGTCCTGATCTTTAATTTTGAAGCTTAACTATGCGAAACTCTCCTTTTTGGTGGATCCTGATCGGTTTCATGGTACTGCTCGATTTCTATGTGTACCAGGCAGTAAAAGTGGTAAGCGCCTCTGCCGGCTCCCGGACCCGTATGATCATTCATTATGGCTATTGGGTGCTTTCCGCCGGGGCCATCATCACCCTTCTCACCCTGCCTTACCTGCATTTTGACCACCAGTCCAAACTGGCCCGCAGTACCATTTTCGCCATGATCGCCGGCATTTTCTTCGCAAAAGTACTGGCCGCCGTATTTTTCCTGATCGATGATATCAGGAGGGGGATACAGTGGGTAGCCGGCAAACTGTTCTTTTCCAATACCGAGGGTGAAGCCCTGCAGCAGGGTGAAAAGATCACCCGTTCCATTTTCCTGTCATGGACAGGCATGCTGGTAGGGGGAGGATTGTTTGGTTCCCTGATATATGGATTCGGAAATAAATACAAGTACCAGCTTAAAAGGATGTCGCTGGCGTTTGAAAACCTTCCGGCTTCTTTCAAAGGATTAAAGATCGTTCATATCTCTGATATCCACTCCGGCAGCTTTACCGACAAAAAAGCAGTGCAGAAAGGCATTGAAAAAATAATGAAGGAAAAGCCCGATCTCATTCTTTTTACCGGCGACCTGGTGAATAATACAGCAAATGAGATGGAAGATTATATGGATGTGTTCAACCAACTGAACGCACCAATGGGCGTTTATTCCACTCTCGGTAATCATGATTATGGTGATTACATGGAATGGAACAGCCCGGAAGAAAAAAAAGCGAATCTCGCCCGGCTTAAACAGGTGCACGCTGAACTTGGCTGGCGCCTGTTAATGAATGAACATGTCAGTTTCCAGAAAGGAAATGATACGATCGCTTTGCTGGGAATTGAAAACTGGAGCAGCAAGGCCAATTTTCCCAAATATGGTGATATGAAAAAGGCGCATGCGGGAACAGATATTTATCCTTTTAAAATATTGATGAGCCATGATCCTTCTCACTGGGATGCCGAAGTAAGGAAATCATATACAGATGTGGACCTGATGCTTGCAGGTCATACACATGGTATGCAATTCGGCGTGGAACTGCCGGGCTTAAAATGGAGCCCTGTGCAATATGTGTACAGGCAATGGGCCGGTTTGTATGAAGAAGGCAAACAGAAATTGTATGTGAACCGTGGGTATGGGTTTATTGGTTATCCGGGAAGGGTGGGGATATTACCGGAGATCACGGTGATTGAGCTGGCTTAATTCTGAAAGGATAGTATCCACTATATCCCAATAGAAGTCTGTTAATACACTTTAACCTTTCTGCCATAGGGGCTTTCTCCTTCAACATTGTTATTTCTTCAAATGCCTGTTTTAAATAAACCTTCACAATCATCCGGCAATAACAATGTTGGAAAAACTGTTTTACACATCATTACAGCTTATTTAACAACGGGCGTTCCTGGATGGCATCATCCTTGACTTTTTGAAACAAAAAATAAAAAAAGTATGAAAGCAAAATTCCTGTTACCGCTGCTGGCGGCCATGTTTGTATCATCATCACTGATGGCGCAATTTCATATTGGCTTTAAAGGAGGTGCCAATATTACCAAAGTGGATGGTCATTCATTCAAAGACAAGTTTTCCTATGGCTACCATCTCGGCGCCTTTGCAGAAATAGGGCTGGGTAAAAAATTCGGACTGCAACCCGAAGTATTGTTCAACCAATACAGCACCACGGTTGATAGTAACATGAATCACGTTTATCAAAACATTTTTAATTCCGACCAGAGCAAGGTAAAGCTCAATTATCTCTCCATCCCGATCCTGCTTAATTATAAACTGCTTGGGAATTTCCTGAGCCTGCAGGCAGGTCCGCAGTTCAGCATCCTGATGGATCAGAGTAAAACTTTATTGCAGAACGGAGGAAAGGCTTTCAGCGACGGGGATTTTGCCATGGTCGGTGGCGTGCAGCTTAATCTGAGCGCCCTCCGGATCAGCGGCCGTTATGTAGTCGGTTTGAAAGACATCAACGATATTGACAACCGGGACAAATGGAAAAACCAGGGATTCCAGGTGTCTCTCGGGTTTGCTTTATAACCCAGGCGCCAGGATTATTTTTGGGCCGGTAGGGTGATGGGATTGGAAAAACAGCGGGATTTGCTGTACTTTTCGGCCTATCGCCTTACCGGTTCCTTTTTTGGCGGGATTGAAAATAAAACCACCTGGGTTATGCCAGGTTTGGCAGTCCTTTTCCGGCGGCATGATACTTGACAACATACTTTCCCGGTTTATTTTTACCATCCGGTCCGGGAGGATGACACATTGTCTAAAGAAGATCTGATTATGAGTTTTGAAAAATTTTTATTGCGACCCGAAGACGAAATGGATTTTTTACCAATAATTCCACTGAACGAGAGCGAACAGGAAGATACCAATGCGGTTGAAATACCGGATGAAATAGCCCTTCTGCCTTTGCGGAATACTGTTTTATTCCCCGGTGTTGTGCTCCCCATTACCGTGGGGCGCGACAAGAGCATCAATGCCGTGAATGATGCTTATAAAGCCGGTAAACTGATAGGGGTGGTGGCGCAGAAAGACAGCTCTGTGGAAGACCCCACCGTGAAAGACCTGGAGCAGGTAGGCACAGTGGCCAAAATAGTTAAGCAAATTAAAATGCCCGATGGCGGCACCACTATCATCATCCAGGGCAAAAGCCGTTTTAGTATTCAGGCGATCGTTGCAGAAACCCCTTACTTCAAAGCCAGGATACAAAAACTGGAAGAAGAAGAACTGCCGAAGGATGGGGATTTTGATGCTTATGTTTCCAACATCAAAGATCTCGCAACAGAGATCATTCAGCTTTCTCCCAATATTCCCACTGAAGCATCGATCATTTTAAAGAATATCGAGAACCCTTCTTTCCTGATCCACTTCGTATCCAGTAACCTGAATACAGAGATCGGCGAAAAACAAAGGCTGCTGGAAATAAATAATATCAGGGAACGTGCAGATATATTGATGCAATTGCTGCAAAAGGAATTGCAGTTCGCAGAACTGAAAAATAAAGTCACCACCAAAACAAGGACTGAGCTCGACAAACAACAGCGGGAATACTTCCTTCAACAACAATTGAAAAGCATCAAAGAAGAATTGGGTGGTGATTCCAATGCACAGGAAATAAAAGAAATGCAGAAAAAGGCCGAAACAAAAAAGTGGCCTGCTGCTGCAAAAGAAGCTTTTAAGAAAGGGGTTGAAAAGCTGGAGCGGATGCATCCATCCACACCTGATTACTCCGTAGTGTATAATCATATCGATCTCATGCTCGATCTTCCATGGGACGAGACCACAGAAGATTCCTATGATCTCAAAAAAGCGAAGAAGACACTTGATATAGATCATTTCGGTATGAACAAGATCAAAGAACGCATACTGGAATACCTCGCTGTGCTGAAACTGAAAGGCGATATGAAGAGCCCGATCCTTTGCTTTGTTGGCCCTCCCGGGATTGGTAAAACGTCCCTTGGGCGCAGCATTGCCAATGCTATTGGCCGTAAGTATGTGCGCCTCAGTCTTGGAGGCATGCACGACGAAAGTGAGATACGCGGGCACCGCAAAACCTATATCGGTGCTATGCCCGGCCGTATTCTTCAATCATTGCGGAAAGTAAAAACTTCCAACCCGGTAATGATACTCGATGAGATAGATAAAGTAGGCAATGATTTCAGGGGTGATCCCAGCAGTGCCTTGCTGGAAGTGCTGGACCCTGAGCAGAACAATACTTTCTATGATAATTATCTTGAGCTGGAATATGATCTCAGCAAAGTGCTGTTCATAGCCACGGCCAATAATATCCAGAATATTCAACCGGCTTTGCGCGACAGGCTGGAGATCATCGATCTCAGCGGTTATGCAGTGGAAGAAAAAGTGGAGATTGCCAAACGTCATTTATTTCCACGCCAGAAAGAACTGCATGGATTGAAAAACACCAATTTCAAGATCAGTGATAAGGTGCTGGAAAAAATGATACAGGACTATACTCGTGAAAGCGGTGTCCGTGAGCTTGACCGGCAAATAGCATCCGTGATGCGTTACCAGGCCAGGCAACTGGCCATGAAAGGCAAGCTGAAACCTACACTTACAGGAGAAGACATTGAGAAGATACTGGGCAAACCGAGATACAGCAACGAACTGTATAAAACGGCTAATATCCCCGGTGTCGCTGTTGGGCTTGCCTGGACTTATGTTGGTGGTGATATCCTGTTTATTGAAGCAAGCCTGAGTGATGGAAAAGGTGAACTGAAATTGACAGGTAATCTAGGTAATGTGATGAAGGAAAGTGCAAGCACAGCGCTTACTTACCTGCAATCCAACACGAATAAATTCCCGCTCGATAAAAAACTATTCGAGAAGAAAAATATCCATATACACGTGCCTGAAGGAGCTGTGCCAAAAGATGGCCCCAGCGCTGGCATTACCATGATGACGGCAATAGCTTCAGCACTTACCGGCAGGAAAGTAAAACCATTTCTTGCCATGACAGGCGAAATAACCCTGCGTGGCCAGGTATTGCCGGTTGGAGGCATCAAAGAGAAAGTGCTGGCCGCCAAGCGCGCCGGATTAAAAGAGATCATTCTTTGCTGGCAGAATGAGAAGGATGTACAGGAAATAGAGTCAGACTTTCTGAAAGGCATCCAGTTTCATTATGTGAAAACGATGGCACAGGTGCTGGAACTGGCGCTGGTATAAAAGGACCGATGGCCATTCGAACGTCGGTCATCGGTCTTATCTTCGTATCCTTGCAACGAAGATCCATCATATTCTTCCTGCTTTTTTCCGGAAGCATGCAGGCTCAATCATTGGGCGGCAACTCTGTATTTAATTTCCTTAAACTACCCAATACTCCCCAGCTTTCGGCGATGGGCGGGGTGAATGTATCATCCGTCTCAAACGATGTAGGGCTGGCATTCAATAACCCTGCTTTGCTTAGCCCGGCAATGCATACGCAGATGAATACCGTTTTCAATAATTTCTATGATGGAATAAATGCGTATCACCTGTCGCTTGGATACCATCATGCAAAGCTTAACACTACTTTTTTATGGGGGCTGAATTACCTGAACTATGGCACCCTGCCGCAAACTGATGCAGCGGGGAATTTGCTGGGCAGTTTCCGGCCAACTGATTGGGTGATGCAGGTCTCCGCTTCGCGGCGCTACCTGCAACGATGGCAATATGGAATGACTGTCAAATTCATTCATTCAAATTATGGACAATACCGGTCGAGCGGGATTGCCGCGGATGTTGGTGTTTTATATCGTGATACGGCCAATGCCCTTTCCGTATCCGTTGTGGCAAAGAATATGGGCACGCAATTGAAAAAATATGACGGCACTGATCCGTCCGATCTTCCATTTGACCTGCAGGCAGGATTGAGTAAGCGCCTGGAGAACTCGCCTTTCGGTTTTTCCCTTACAGCACATCATCTTCATCAGTTTGATTTAAGCTATAACGATACGGTGTTCAATAACAGTAATGGCTTTGGCAATGGAAGCAGCAAGTTCAGCTTTGATAAACTGTTCCGGCATTTTGTGCTGGCGGCGAATATTTACCTGGGCGATAAAGTGGAACTGGCTATGGGTTATAATTATCTCCGCAGAAAGGAACTGAATATCGGCAACTCAGGGAATGGGCTCACTGGTTTTTCCATGGGAGTTTCGCTGGTGTTGAATAAGCTACAGGTACGGTATGCACGCTCACAATACCAGAATAATACAGCATATAACCAGTTTGGCCTCAATATATCGCTGAACCAGTATTTCGGATTAGGGAAGTTTGGAGAGCGGATCGGATGGTAAGGGTTTAAGTGATTTATATCCCAAAAAAAGCAGCGGCGATAAATTACTGCCGCTGCCAGGTATAATAAAACGATCTGGATTACAGATAGCTTAAATTGGTTTTCGGGGTCAGTTCCGCCAGGGTTTCATACATCAACCGGATCGTGTTCTCAATATCATCTTTATGCAGCATCTCTACGGTAGTATGCATATACCTCAGCGGTATGGAGATCAACACGGATGGGCAACCATCATTGGCATAGGCAAATGAATCCGTGTCTGTGCCGGTGCTGCGGCTTAATGCACGCCATTGCACGGGTATGTCCTTATCGGCAGCGATCTTTTCCACGAATCCCAGCAGTTTATTGTGCACGGCCGGCGCATAGGCAAGTGAAGGCCCTTTGCCGGTAGACACATCACCTTCGATATTTTTATTGATCATCGGAGTGGTAGTATCGTGCGTTACATCAGTAACGATAGCGATATTGGGTTTTATGCGACGTGCGATCATCTCAGCTCCGCGCAGCCCGATTTCTTCCTGCACAGCATTGACCACATACAGGCCGAAAGGAAGCTTTTTCTTGTTCTCTTTTATTAGGCGCGCCACTTCTGCGATCATAAAACCTCCAATGCGGTTGTCGAAAGCGCGGCCTATATAATTGCCGTTTGCCAGTTCATCAAACCCATCCTGGTAAGTTACCACAGCACCAACATGAACGCCCATATCTTCCACTTCTTTACGGCTGCGGGCACCACAATCAAGCCAGAGGTTTTCGGTCTTGGGTTGGGTTTCTTTATCGTTGCCAATCCTTGTATGAATGGCAGGCCAGCCGAATACTGCTTTAACGATGCCTTTTTTACCATGTATCAGCACACGGGAAGCCGGGGCTGTCTGATGGTCAACTCCTCCGTTCCTTTTCAGATAGATCAATCCTTCGGGTGTGATATAATTCACAAACCAACTGATCTCATCTGCATGGGCTTCTATTACTACTTTAAAGGGATGATCAGGATTGATGACACCTACTGCAGTGCCATAAGGATCTACATAATGCGTGTCAACATACGGCTTCAGGTACTCCAGCCAAAGCTTTTGCCCCCAGGTTTCAAAACCTACCGGTGAAGCATTATTGATATAGTTTTTTAAGAAAGTAAAAGATTTGTCGGTAATGATCCCCTTTTTTGCCTTGCTGGATTTTGCCATGCTTTGTTGTTTTGTTGAAGAGGCAAAAATAAACATTGCGCATGAAACATAGCCATTACCGGACCAGGGTTACCATTCCCTTCCTGAAATAAGGCTGACCAAGGTAGTCGATGGCTTTTACCATCCAGACATAAGTATTGGTTCCTTGCAACTGCCCGTTGATCCGTCCATCCCAGCCATGGCCATTCACGGAGGTACTGAATACCAACTGCCCCCAGCGATTGTAGATATTGAAATATTCCATCTTCTGCATTCCCGCTATCACCGGCAGCAACTCATCGTTCTTGCCATCATTATTGGGCGTAAATGCCGTTGGTACAAAAACGGAAGGAAGCGTGGCAAATACTTTTACTGAAACGAATGCTGAATCATAACAGCCTGCACTGTTATATACAGTCACTTTATAGCGGATCTTTTCTGCAGGCTCCCGGAAAATCGCGACTGGGTCTGCAATATTGCTGGCTGATAAAGAATAGGAGGGCGACCAGAGATAAGATTCACCACCGGTGGCATGCAATTGAAGGGGTTGCCCCGTTGTAACAGCAGTATCACGCCCTGCAAATGCATCCATTTCCGGCAGCACAGTTACCAGTATCGTATCCCTGGAAGGCTTGGGGCAGCCACGTGTGCTTTCATAGGCTGTGAATACAAATGATGTGGTGCGGGGAGGATGAGCAACAGGATCCTGCAAACCTGCATTGGTCAGATAAGCGGCCGGCGACCACGACCAGGAGTTCCCGTCAGTGAAAGCATGTAAAGTTGCAGGGGTATTGTAACAGATCACTGTATCAGCACCTGCTCTTGCGAATGGATAGGGAACTGTAGCAACACGGATGGTAGTATTGGCTGAGCATCCGCCTATAATAGCCGTGACCTGGTAATCGGTAGTGCCAGGTGTGATAGCCTGAGGGTTCTGAACAGCAAGGTCGATCAATTGAGCAGCAGGCGCCCACACATACTGCAATGCATCAGATTCCAATCGCAGCCTGATCGTGTCGCCGCTGCAGATAGTGGTATCGTTCATCGGTTGAAGACTCACATGATCTACTACGCGCACCAGCACTGAATCGCGGTTCACACAACCATCCGTATTTAATTCCACATAATACCATGTGGTTGTAGGCGGTGATACAACAGGGTTGGGAATGTTTGCTGCTGAAATAAAACTGCCGGGACTCCAGGTAAAGTTGCCCATGCCGTCTGCCTGCAAAGGCAGCGGATCGTTCAGGCAGATCAGTGTATCTGAAAATGCGAGACGGATAGGGGGGCGCTCAATGATCGTAATGGTCTTATCAATCGTGTCGCGACAACCCTCTGTTGTGGTTACAATAAGCCGTATCAGTTTATCTCCTGCCGATGAATAGTTATAAGAAGGATGCTGCTGGCTGGAAATATCCGTGAGTGAAGAAATATCTCCAAAATCCCAGGTCCATGAATTGAGCGAACCCGATACAAGGGTTGTTTCATCATTGAATAAAGTTGTTTTCCTGATGCAGATACCTGAAGCAGAAAAACCAGGCTCCAGTCCGGGATATACATACACTTTGGCGTAACTGGTATCAGAACAGGTTTGGCCTTTGTTCACGATAAGCTGTACAGTGTATGTTCCGTTAACAGCGAAAGTATAATCCAATGCTGAAGTATTGGTGGCAAATATGCTGGTGCCTGCAGGATTGAATACTGCCCAGTCGTACGAAACAATAAGCGGACTGGTGGAACGGTTCTGGATGGTTATCGATCGTGTATCACCGCAAAGCATATAATCCTGCTCCAATGTGGCTGCAGCGATACTGCAATCTGCTATATTGATCTGCAGGTCTTTTCGCTGGGTGGCGATCACTACGCCATTGCGGACCTCAGATGCACAAACTGTTACTACATAAATGCCTTGTGCAGGAGCTACACCCGTGATCAAACCTGTAGAAGCGTCGATATTTACTTTAGGTCCTAATGGAGATGTTTCCGTGAATGCAGGATAATCATAAGGCACGAAGCTGTAGGGAGGATTACCTGCCGGCACACCATTAACTCCGGGCGTGGTGCTCATATAGGCCCCACAGAAAGAATAAACCAATTTATCATTATTGCCATCCTCTGCAGCAAAGCTGTAGGAAAAATAGTTATCGGCGCAAACCACTACCAGGTCTGAGCCCGTGAAATGTGCACTGTGATTATCAGCATTGGCTGCACCGGGAATATCACAGGTGTAAGTTGCCCCTACCTGGCTGCCTGCAGAAAGATTGTTGATGCCTCTTATGCGGTAGTTGACTTCGCTGGCGATCGTATACCCGTCTGTTGATGCAGGAAGCGAAACAGAGAAATGATAATAGGCAACTTCATAACACACTTCGGGTGGATCGGTGATGCAGGCATCCTGGTTTATAAGACTGATCGTTTCCTGGTTGCTAATGTTCACTGTGATATCCTGTATGCGTGAGCCGGCTACTTTATCAAAAACAGACATTACAGCCGGATTCGGGAATTGCCTGCCTGAATTGCACCGCATAAAAAGTTTGAGTGTTACGTTATAAGTATGTTGGCCATTGGAACTGCCGGCATAGGTATAATACATTTCACCGCCGGTTATATGATCGGCCTTGCAAAGAAGGGAAGATGTTGTAAGAAGCAATATGAGCAATACTCTTTTCACTTCTTCAGCGTTTTAGTCGGTGATGGTTTATGAATTTAATACTATTCTGTGTACAAAAGCCCTGCCCGGGCAGGTTTAATTGTATCGGAAAAGCCTTGCGGGAAGTTGCTTTCGCTGGAAAAGACTTTAACAGGGCTTATTTTGGAAGAAACAGGCGAAATTGTATTTTAGCCGGGACCGGGAAAGCTTCCGGTTACATTGGCTTAATGAAAATTTAATCCCGGTGGAACGATGCGAATGCAGAACTCCATCTAACCCAATTAAAATAAAAAAGATGCAGATGAAGCTGATCATTTCCCTGTTACTGTTGCTGCCCCTGCTGGCCGGAGCCCAGGAGTGCAAACTGCTTAATGAAAAAGACCCTTATACAAAAGAAACCAAACTCTCTTCGGGTGCACTCACCCTGCAAGGAGCTACGCTTACTATTGATGCCGATAAGAAAGAGATCGATTTCTTTTTTGAAGTAAATGGGAAATGCTTCAATGATATGTCAACCGTTTTTATCTTCTGGGAAAATAGCCGTGTTAAAACCACATTCCGCAATGCAGGCAGCATGAATTGCGATGGTTATTTTCATTTCAAATTCCGGAATGGGGCAACCACCCCGACTGCTTTGAACAAAATGGCTACGCAGAAAGTGGTTCATTTTATCTTCAAGGGAAATGATGATAAAGAATTTACTGTAGGCCTCTCTCCGGCGCAGCAGCAAACCCTGATGGATGTAGTAGCATGTATCAATAAAGAATCAAAGACTTTAGTGCAATGAAAATATAGTAACGCAAAGGGCGCCACGTGGCGCCCTTTGCGTTACTATATACGTTATCCCTGATTATTTAAAAGTTTCGTTTAAAAGAGCAGCCAGCCTCAATCCTCCTTTCAGCAATTGCTCGTCCAGCACATGCTGGAACTGGTAATTATACCTGTAGCTCAGCTTTGATTCATTAGGTGTGGCATCGTAAATAGAATCGGACATTACGTGTGATTCATAGAACCAGTCTTCCAGTGAACCGGATTGCCATTGTTTGATCTGCTCCTTGCCGGCGGTGTTATTAAGCAGGCGGGCATATTCAGTGTAACTGTACTGCTGGAAATCGATCAGCATACTGTCCCATAAAGTATGCAGGTTGGTTTTTTTATCAAACCAGTATACAATGATCTTGTTGCCGCCCTGGTCTTCATCCCGGCCAACATGCAATGGCTGGTGAAGGTCGCCGACAAGATGCACAAGGAAACGAAGCGCTTCCTGTCTTTGCTGAAGAGGGAGATCTTTATTTTTCAATTGAGCCATCAGGTCCTGGATCTGGGTATAGAGATTCTTTCCCGGTAATTTTTTCAGTTGATCGATAAAACTGTCTTTGGAAGTATGCCCCGGCAGGTCAACGTAGTGCCAGCGGGAAGCATGATTCCAGGTGGAGTCGGACTTAATAAAGTCCGGCCAGTTGGACCACCATGCCAGTGATTCCTTTCCAAACAGTTTTTTGATCTCCTTACGGGCTTTCCCGCTCAGGTGCTGTTGGGCTATTTCGCCGATAACGCGGTGGCCGGTAAGGCCCCAGCTAAAGGCATAATTACTAACCAATAAAACAGCAGCCAGTATAAGGCTGCGCGAACCAAAGCGGAAAAGGGACTTCATGAGCGGTAATTTGAGCAGCAAATTTGCAGAAATAGCTGTACCGGAAAAAATTTAAAACTACCGGTCATCACACTTATCAGCGGGAACGCCGGTAAAAGCTAAATTTGGTACCTAAAA
>DATAJQ010000152.1:0-2371 GCA_036262095.1 Chitinophagaceae bacterium
ATTCACCTGTTGCAATATTCCACACAGAACAATGATTACAGCACATTCAAGAAATATTCAAAGCTGGTGAATGAGCAGGGAGAAAAAGCCTGCACATTACGCAGTCTTTTCCGTTTCAAAAAATTGCGTCCATCCATTTCCATTGATGAAGTGGAACCTGCAGAAAATATCTTCAAGCGCTTTGCAACAGGCGCCATGAGCTTTGGTTCCATTTCCTGGGAAGCACATACGACCCTTGCAATTGCCATGAACCGCATCGGCGCCAAAAGCAATACCGGCGAAGGAGGTGAAGACGAAAGAAGATATGAACTGATGCCTAATGGCGATTCCATGCGCAGTGCTATCAAACAGGTAGCTTCCGCCCGCTTTGGTGTTACAAGCCTTTATTTAACTGAGGCCGATGAACTGCAGATCAAAATGGCACAGGGTGCAAAACCCGGTGAAGGCGGTCAACTGCCAGGTCATAAAGTGGACGAGTGGATCGGCAAAACAAGACACTCTACTCCGGGCGTGGGATTGATCTCTCCTCCACCACACCACGATATCTATTCAATAGAAGATCTTGCTCAATTGATATTCGATCTGAAAAACGCTAACCGGAAAGCAAGGATCAGTGTGAAACTGGTGAGCAAAGCCGGCGTGGGCACCATTGCAGCAGGTGTTACCAAAGCAAAAGCTGATGTGGTATTGATCTCAGGCTTTGATGGCGGAACAGGCGCATCTCCTGTTTCTTCTATCAAACATGCAGGACTGCCCTGGGAACTTGGGCTTGCTGAAACACACCAAACACTGGTCAAAAATAAATTGCGCAGCCGTGTGGTGGTGCAGGCAGATGGACAAATGAAAACCGGCCGCGATATCGCTATCGCCGCCCTGCTGGGCGCTGAAGAATGGGGCATTGCCACTGCAGCGCTGGTAGTGGAAGGTTGTATCCTGATGCGCAAATGTCATTTGAACACCTGCCCTGTTGGCGTGGCCACACAAGACCCTGATCTGCGCAAACGCTTTACCGGCGCAGCCGATCATGTAGTGAACTTCTTCCACTTTATGGTGCAGGAACTTCGCGAGATCATGGCAGAGCTCGGCTATAAAACCGTAAATGAAATGATCGGCCAGGTAGATAACCTGGAAGTAAGGGATGATATCACTCACTGGAAATACAAGAACCTCGATATTTCATCCGTATTATATAAAGAACCGGCTTCATTGTACACAAGTTTGTATTGTACCGAAGAACAGGACCATGGAATGCAGGATATCCTCGACTGGAAATTGCTGGAAGCTGCAAAGCCTGCGCTTGAACAAAAAGAGAATGTGCGCGCGTCCTTCCCTATCATCAATACAGACCGCACAGCAGGCACTGTTCTTTCAAATGAGATCACCAAAAGATATAAAGCTGCCGGATTGCCGGAGAATACCATTCATTTCAAATTCATCGGTACGGCAGGCCAAAGTTTTGGCGCTTTCAATACCAAAGGCGTAACGCTGGAACTGGAAGGAGATGCGAATGATTATTTCGGCAAAGGGCTCAGCGGCGCCAAACTGATCATCTATCCTCCGCGCAATGCTTCTTTTGTACCAGAAGAGAACAGCATCATCGGCAATGTCGCTTTCTATGGCGCAACAAGCGGTGAAGCTTATATCCGCGGCAAAGCCGGCGAACGTTTTGGCGTGCGCAATTCCGGCGCACAGGTTGTGGTGGAAGGAATTGGCGATCATGGCTGTGAATATATGACCGGCGGTCTTGTAGTGATACTCGGTGATACAGGACGCAATTTCGCTGCCGGCATGAGTGGAGGTATCGCTTATGTATATGATGTGAAAGGAAAATTCAGGGAGAACTGCAATACTGAAATGGTTGACCTGGACAAATGCGAACTTGAAGACAAGAACGAATTATTCACCCTGATACAAAAACACCTGGAATATACAGACAGTACTGTTGCAAGATTTATCCTGCAGGACCTGGACAATCAATTGCAACATTTTGTAAAAGTGTTCCCCAAAGATTATAAGAGAGTGCTGGTACAGAAAAGAGCTGGTGGCGTACAGGTTAATAATTGATCGGTCCTTTATTTCAAAACAAAAAGTAAAATCATCTTCTGATGGGTAAGCCAACAGGATTTAAAGAGTTCACCAGGGAATTGCCTGGTAAAGTGCCGGTGCAGGAAAGGCTGCATAATTATAATGAGTTTGTGGAGAAATTCAGCGATCAGAAACTGAATGAACAATCGGCCCGCTGCATGAATTGCGGTGTTCCATTCTGCCACAGCGGTTGCCCACTGGGCAATGTGATCCCTGAATTCAATGATGCGGTGTACCGGAAAGACTGGAAAGAAGCGTATGATGTACTTACATCCACCAATAACTT
>DATAJQ010000153.1:0-9429 GCA_036262095.1 Chitinophagaceae bacterium
TATTTTTCAACCAATTTAGCCGACTGAGTGCCTTTTCCGCTACCAGGCGGACCAAATAAGATCAAATTAAACATATTTATAATAAGCCTTAGTGAGCAACAAATATACGTGTACACGATAAAAAAACCGGGTTAACCGGCAAATTCATTGACCGTTTTCATATATATATTTTTAATTGTCTAAAGATCATACGGGTTTATCAGAAAATTTTCATCGCTTCAGGTACGATAGTGCGAAAATTCAATAGCCCATTCCAACGAAATGTTAAGCTGGTATATTAGCAATACAACCCAAACAAGCTTACCGTAAATTTGTTAAACACATAGTATGAGGTCGCTGACAAAAAATATCCTGGTACTCATTTTTGCGGGTCTGCTGCAACAGTGCAGCTATTCGCAATCCGGCACCAACCATAATAAACCTGATAATATGGACTCAACAAAGAAAAATTCCGTTTACTCTCAAACAGATACGTCCAAAGTAGAATTAAGCGAAGCAGAATGGAAGAAGATCTTACCGGAAGACGTTTACAATATAGCCAGGCAAAAAGGCACTGAGCGTCCCTGGACCAGCAAATACGAGAGCCTTACTGACAAAGGAACTTACTATTGCGCAGCCTGCGGCAACCCCTTATTTAAAAGCGATACCAAATTCGAAAGCGGCTGCGGATGGCCCAGCTTTTACGAACCCATCAGTAAAAGCAGCATCATTTACACACCCGACCACTCGCATGGCATGACAAGAACAGAAGTACAATGCGGCCGTTGTAAAGCCCACCTCGGCCACGTCTTTGATGATGGCCCTCCTCCTACAGGCTTACGGTATTGTATCAACGGAGTGGTACTGGATTTTGAAAAAGCCAAAGAAGCAGAACAGAAATACAATCAAAAACAGTAATAACGTCAAACATATTATGTTCTTTCAAATGCCTCCCACCAGGAGGCATTTTATGTTCAAACGACCCCTTCCCGTCCTTCCCGCCTTACCGGTAAAATAAAACAGGAAGTAAATTTTTCTTACCGGTAAGAAAAAAAGAAAACCGGTAAGTAAGTTTTACCGGTAAGGCGGGAAGGGGCGTTTTGATTAATTAATTCCTTGTATTTTTGCGGGCGAAAACCTAACGAGCGTTAACCTCAAAATATAAGTGGATGAAACTTTCACAGTTGTCCGAAACCTTAATAGGCTCTGAAATTGTAAAACTGGGTGGCGAGATCAGGGAAAAGATCCGCCAGGGTGAGCGGATCTATAATTTTACTGTTGGTGATTTCGATCCTTCTATTTTCCCCATCCCAAAAGAGCTGGAAGACGCTATTATAGAAGCTTACCGCAAGCATTTTACCAATTACCCCGCAGCCGAAGGCAATCTTGATCTCCGTGAAGCCATCCTGTCATTTACCAAAGAAACAGAAGGGCTGGACTATGGCACCACTGAAGTGCTGGTAGCTTCCGGCGGACGCCCTTTGATCTATTCTGTTTTCCGTGCCATCTGCGATAAAGGCGATAAAGTGATCTATGCCGTACCCAGTTGGAACAACAACCACTACACTCATTTTGTAGAAGCCGAGCATATCGTGATCGAGGCAAAAGCTGAAAATAATTTCATGCCTTCTGCTGATGATCTCCGCCCTTATATCAAAGAAGCCACACTGATCGCTCTTTGCTCACCGCAGAACCCGACCGGCACTACTTTCAAAAAAGAAAACCTGGAAGCAATCTGCGACCTGGTGCTGGAAGAGAATAAACGCCGCAGCAATTCAGAAAAGAAATTGTATGTGATGTATGACCAGATGTACTGGCATCTCACTTATGGAAAGATCGAACATTACAATCCCGTTTCCCTCCGCCCTGCCATGCGCGAATACACTGTTTTCATTGATGCGGTCAGCAAGGTGTTTGCGGCAACAGGCGTACGTGTGGGGTGGAGCTTTGGGCCTGCAACTGTGATCAGCAAAATGAAAGCGATCCTTACGCATCTTGGGGCCTGGGCACCAATGGCGGAGCAAAAAGCCACCGCTCATTTCCTGGGCAACCGTGAAGCGATCAAAAAATACCTGGCTCATTTCAAAACTGAACTGGAAGTGCGCCTGCACAGCATCTATAATGGTTTCATGCAATTGAAAAAAGAAGGATTGCCAGTAGACGCCATTTCGCCTGAAGCAGCGATCTATCTCACTATCAAAATAGATCTTGCAGGAAAGAAAACCGCACAAGGTGTTGTATTGAAAGATCAAAGTGAAGTGACTGCTTATGTTCTGAACGAAGCAAAACTGGCTGTAGTACCCTTCTATGCTTTTGGTGCCAGCCGCAGTTCAGCCTGGTACCGCCTCAGTGTAGGCACCTGTAAAAAAGAAGAGATCGATGAGATGATTGGAAAACTTCGTGAAGCGTTGAAGAAACTGTCCTGATAAGGAAGTTTAATTCTTATTGATCAGGAAACGGAATGGCCTGAGTTCTGTGTATCTTATTGCTTTCAGGATTTTTCCCGGGCGGGAAGTGATCCGGTTACGGTCAACTAATTCATGTGCCACGCAAAATTGTTCATCAGATTCCGCGATCATGAGGATATCATTCAGGCATTCCACTTCATGATCAATCGCTTTTTGACTCATGAATTCATTTTTCAGCAGCACTAATAAATCACGGTTAGGCATTTTCATCGCCGGTAAAAAATTTAATAGCCAGACATTCCTTTATGGCTTGGGCAGCCGCAGTTGCTTCCCTTGCCGTTACCTGAATAATAGTTCCTGTTACAAGCCGAAACAACAACCATGCCCACCAACAGGGCCAATAACGCTATTTTGTTTATCGTCTTCATTTTAAGAGTTGTAATTTAAAACTATTTTGCGACCAAAATAGTATACAACGGGGATAAAATGACAAATTTTTCCGGGAATAAACCCTTGGTAAAAAAACTGCCCGGCAGCCCGCGGGTACTCGTGGCTCCGCTCGATTGGGGGCTGGGTCATGCCACGCGTTGTATACCTGTTATTTATGAATTACTAAAGCAAAATGCCGAGGTTTGGCTGGCTGGTGAGAATGCCCAGGAACGCTTACTCCGTCATGAATTCCCTTCGCTGCCTTTTCTTCCCCTGAAAGGTTACAGGGTAAAATACTCCCGCTCAGCTTCCGGGCTTTGGAGAGCGATCTTCCTGCAATTGCCTGGTATCTGGCAAACCATCCGGCAAGAGCACAAATGGCTGAAACAGGCCGTCAGCGAGTATGAATTCGATGCCGTTATCAGTGATAACCGCTTTGGCTTATCCCATCCTTCCCTTCCCTGCGTTTTTATTACACATCAGCTCCATATCAAAAGCCCCCTGGGCAAATGGACGGAAAGCAGGATACAACGGACCAATTACCGGTTCATAAACAGATTTTCCGAATGCTGGGTACCTGATATAAAAGGCAGCAATAACCTTGCGGGCGAACTTTCCCGCCCTTCCGTGCTGCCCCGCATACCTGTTCTCTATACAGGCATACTCTCAAGATTGCAACGCAATAACGGGCATGCACAGAAAAAGCATTTATTCATATCCTTATCCGGCCCTGAGCCGCAACGGACCATCTGGGAGAATAAGATCATCCGGGAAATTGCGCATTACCCGGGAACAGCCACTATTGTAAGAGGTTTGCCGGATGCCGGCAAACTGATCCCCTCCACTAATGATATTCATTTCTTTAATCATCTCCCCGCCAATGACTATAACCAGGAAATGAATAAGGCTGAATGGGTGATCAGCCGCAGCGGCTATTCGACTGTAATGGATATCGCAATGCTTGGAAAAAAAGCCATCCTGGTTCCCACCCCTGGCCAGCCTGAACAGGAATACCTGGGGAAATATCTTTCTGGAAAAGGGTTTGCTCCTTCTTTAACTCAGGATGGATTTTCACTGGCCAGGGCCCTGGAACTGGCAGAAGGGTTCAATTACCAGCCATGGGAGAATACATCAGCAACCGGGTTGACGGAAGCCGTTTCGTCTTTATTAAATAAAATAAATGGGAAGGATAATTTTAAACCGGATCAGGATGCCGTTGCTTTAGGATAGTCAAAAAACCAAAACTCCTTCTTCGATCTTTTAAACTCAACCCAGCTTTGTATAGAGGCTTTCACTGCAAAAATGCTGCAGGTGGGCATTTCATCAATCCTTGTATCGGTAAGTGTATTGGCGAAATCGGTTATTCCGTTATTATGTGAGAATACAGCGATGGTATCGTATTCGTCGGAAACCTGGCTGATCACCGTAGCAAAAACTTCAGGTGTGGCGAGATAAAGTTCATCAATAAAGATGATCGCCTTTTTAGATTGGTCATATTCCTCTGCAAAATATTCAGCCGTTTTGCGGGCGCGTTTTGCAGGACTGGATATGAACGCATCAATCGCAATTTTTTTATCCAGCAATCTTTTCGCCATTGCGGGCGCATCTTTTTTACCCCTGTCATTCAAAGGCCTGTCAAAATCCTTTACGGAAAAGTCTGACCAACTGCTTTTTGCATGGCGGACAAGAAGTAATTGCTTGCTCATATGGGAAAAGGTTTAATATCCTCTCACATTCTTTCCTTCCATATAATTCATGAAAGCCTTGTTCACTACTTTGTTTCCTCCAGGTGTTGGATAGTCGCCGGTAAAGTACCAGTCGCCCAGGTTGCTGGGGCAGGCCTGATGCAAACCGTCCACTGTCTGGAAGATCACGTCTACAGGTATCTTTACTTCAGGTGGAGTAATGAGCTGGGCTATCTTCCGGGAAATCTCTTCATCGGTAAAGTCCTTATACAATTGCTTCACCACGTTCTCCGTGTGCAATTGATTATTCCGCTGAAGCTCTTTACATTTTTCCAGCATTTCTTTCAGGCAATCTTCTTTGCCTCTTTCCTTCATCAGTTCTACGGCCGCATTAAAAGCAATGAAGTCACCCATCTTGCTCATATCAATACCATAGCAATCAGGATAGCGTATCTGCGGGGAAGAAGAAACAACAATAATGCGTTTGGGTTTCAGTCGCGCCAGCATCCGGATAATGCTTTCTTTCAGCGTGGTGCCGCGAACGATGGAGTCATCTATCACCACCAGTGTGTCTTCGCCGGGGCGAACGGTTCCATATGTTACATCGTATACGTGCTGCACCATTTCATTGCGGCTCGCATCTTCAGTAATGAAAGTACGCATCTTCACGTCTTTGATCGCGATCTTTTCCACTCTTATCCGGCGGTTGATCATTTCGCTGAGCTTCTCTTCATCATATTCTTTATTCCAGCTCAGTATCCTTTCCAGTTTGATATTGTTCAGGTAACGCTCCATCCCTTTTTGCAGACCGAGAAAAGCAACTTCGGCTGTATTGGGGATGAAAGAAAAGATCGTGTTCTTAAGATCATGATCGATCAGGTTCAGCACAGGCTCGCTCAGGTTAAATCCTAATGCTTTTCTTTCTTTATAGATCTTCTCATCGCTGCCGCGGGAGAAATAGATACGTTCAAAGCTGCAGGCTTTTCTTTCTTTTGGTTCCAGCACCTGGCTGATCTCTATCTCACCTTTTTCATCCACGATCAAAGCCTGGCCAGGCATCAATTCCTTTACTTCATTTTCGCCTACATTGAATGTGGTACGGATAGCCGCCCTTTCAGAAGCTGCCACCACCACTTCATCATTTATATAATAGTAAGAAGGGCGTATACCATGTGCATCGCGAAACACAAAACCAATGCCGCTGCCCGTCATACCGCCTACATGAAACCCGCCATCAAACAAAGGCAGGGCTTTCTTCAGCACTTTTTTGATATCCATTTTTTCGGGCGAGATCTCATCTTCCTTGCAAAGGAAAGTATGCATCAGTTCGATCATCGCAGCCAGATCGCTGAAGCGCATGATCTCACTTGGCTCTTTTCCTACCAATGTAAAAAGCTCATCTGTATTCACCAGGTTGAAATTACCGGCGAGTGCCAGATTGCGGGCAGGAACAGTATCGCGGTTTATAAATGGATGGCAATATTCGAGTTTGTTTTTTCCCTGAGTGCCGTAACGGAGATGGCCCAGCAGCAATTCTCCCAGGAAGTTCACATGCCCTTTCATCAGGCCGGGATGGGTTTTAATACCGGGATGGTATTTTTCCAGCTCAGCCACTTCAGTGCCTATCTGTTCAAAAATATCCGAAATGGCCTGAGGTGCATTGCTGCGGCGGCGATGCATAAAAGGATAACCGGGTTCCACATTCAGCTTCACAGCAGCTACCCCTGCGCCGTCCTGGCCGCGGTTATGCTGTTTTTCCATCAGGAGGTAGAGCTTATTAAGCCCCCACATGACGGTGCCATATTGTTGCTGATAGTAAGAGAAGGGTTTCCTTAACCGGATGAACGCTAATCCGCATTCGTGTTTGATCGGGTCGCTCATGTAATTGTTTGGGAGGTGCAAAGGTACGCTCATTCAGGCAGACTACATAACCAGAGATTGTTAATCTCTGCCTGTAAATATCGTTGACCGATGACCGAATGGCCGATGGCCGGGTGACAACTATCTGCTGTATTCCCGGCCATCGGCCATTCGGTCATCGGTCAACGTATTAAAAATCAGAACGCTTTCCCGTCATCTGACCTGTACTTGGCCAGTTGCGGACAATTGTTCGCGGATTCGTCATCTACAGAAATATAATAAGTAGGCAGCTTGGCGGTGATCCATTTATTCAATGCTTCGCCCTTCTTCTGTTCCAGTGCTGCCTGGGAAATTTTGCTGTAGTCGTCGCGCATATTCATGCGGTGAGGCTCGGAGCGGGATTTGAGGTAAACGATCCTCACGCCTTTCTTGCCCTGCTCATCTGTAAATACTACAGGTGCGGAGTAATCACCCACATTCATTGTGCGGATGGTGTTTACCATATCCTTATCCAGCTGATCGATGGTTACATAAGGAGAACCATCACGATTCAGGATAAATGCACCCTGGTATTTTGCTGATTCGTCTTCTCCGTATTTTTTGGCTGCTTCATTGAAGCTGATCGTACCGGCAATGATCTTTGAACGCACCGAATCCAACTTGGCTTTGGACAAGTTGATCTCTGCATCAGTGATCGGAGGTGTGCGGAGAATATGGCGAACGATCGCGTCATCGCCGCTACGGTGTACCATCTGGATGATGTGATAACCGAATTTACCTTTCACAGGCGCTGATATTTCACCGTCTTTCAGCCTGAAGGCTGTAGAAAGGAATACAGGGTCCCATGTTTTTTCGTTCCGGTTGATCTGGTATTGGCCTCCGCGGTCTTTACTGCCCGGATCTTCTGAATAACGTTGAGCCAGTTGCTCAAAGCTGGCCAGTTTGGTTTCCACCTGGCGCTTATAATTATTCATTTCGGAAATAATATATTGCTCCAGGTCGCGGGATGCCTTAGGAAACACAGAGATCTGACCTACTTCCAGTTCGGATTCAAAGAAGGGCAGGCTGTCTTTTGGTATTTTATCAAAATAAGCTTTTACTTCTGTAGGAGTGATCTTTACACCTGCAACGATCTTCTGCTGCATGGCTTCAGCCAGTTTTCTTTCCTTCACTGATTCACGTGCATCATCTTTGATCTGGTAGATCGTTTTGCCGGCATATTCTTCCAGTGCTTCGCGGGTACCTAACTGGTTTACGAAGTAACGGATACGCTGATCCAGCTCTGCTTCCACTTCTTCATCCGTAACGGGCAGGGAATCTTTTTCGGCCTGCAGCATCAGCACTTTGGAGATCAGGGCCTGCTCCATCAGCATGCACTCAGCATTATCGGGTACATTGCCGCCCTGGCGTCTCGCATCTTCGATAGAGTTGCGGATATCGGAATACAGGATGATCCTGTCTCCCACCACAGCCACGATCTTATCTACTACAGCTTTCCGGGGCTGGGCTTTAGCAGCCAAAGCTCCCATCAGCAACAGGCAGATAATACTCAGTATTCTTTTTGTGTAAAGCATGATCCAAAAATAGTTTGACCGGTTAAACCCTTCAGAGAATTTCCGGTATTTAACAAAAGTTAAACAGGGAGTTAAAAAGTCAAAAGTAAAAATTCAAAAAAAGAGCCTCAGATTTTGAATTTTTACTTTTGACTTTTTAATTATAATGTCCTTTTTACTTCTTCTTCTTCGTAAGCTTCCACCACGTCCCCTACTTTAACATCGCTATAGTTCTTGATGGTAAGACCGCATTCCATACCGGCCTGCACCTCTTTCACATCATCTTTAAAGCGTTTCAAAGAAGCCAGTTCGGCTACAGCGCCTTCACCCACAGGATATACCACGATACCATCGCGGATCAGGCGGACCTTTGAATCGCGTTTGATCTTTCCATCGCGTACATAACAACCGGCAACGGTGGCTTTGTCGAATTTGAACACATCCCGTACTTCCACGTTGGCCACGATCTTTTCCTGCACTTTCGGTTCCAGCATGCCTTCCATCGCACTGCGGATCTCATCGATCGCCGTATAGATGATGGAGTACAGTTTGATTTCCACTCCTTCTGTTTCTGCAAGCCTGTTGGCCTGTACAGAAGGACGTACGTTAAAGCCGAGGATCACTGCATCGGATGCTGTTGCCAGCACCACATCACTTTCAGAGATCTGGCCTACACCTTTCAGCAATACGCGAACAGCGATCTCTTCAGTCGACAATTTCTGTAATGAGTCGCTCAATGCTTCTACAGAACCGTCCACATCACCTTTGATGATCACGTTCAGTTCTTTGAAGTTGCCGAGTGCCAAACGGCGGCCGATCTCATCCAGGGTGATATGTTTCTTCGCACGCATGCCCTGCTCACGCAGGATCTGTGCACGGCGGTTAGCTATTTCTTTTGCTTCAGCTTCATCATCATATACCTTGAATTTTTCACCGGCCTGGGGAGCACCATTCAAACCTAATATCACAGCCGGTGCAGAAGGTCCTGCACTGTCTTCTCTTTTATTCCGCTCGTTGAACATGGCTTTCACCCTTCCGTAATGCTGGCCACTCACTACCAGGTCGCCTGCATTCAGGGTACCATTCTCTACCAGGAGGGTAGCCACATAACCACGGCCTTTATCCAGCGATGCTTCAATGATGGTGCCGCTCGCTTCCCTGTTCGGATTGGCTTTCAGGTCCAGCAATTCTGCTTCAAGCAGAATTTTCTCAAGCAGTTTATCAATATTCAATCCTTTCTTCGCTGCTATTTCCTGACTTTGGTATTTACCACCCCATTCTTCTACCAGCAGGTTCATTTGCGACAACTGCTCATAGATCTTTTGGGGGTTGGCCCCATCTTTATCGATCTTGTTGATCGCAAAGATCATAGGCACACCGGCTGCCTGTGCGTGGCTGATCGCCTCACGGGTTTGGGGCATCACCGCATCATCGGCTGCGATCACGATCACAGCGATATCGGTAACTTTTGCACCACGGGCACGCATCGCGGTAAACGCTTCGTGACCGGGAGTA
>DATAJQ010000154.1:0-31776 GCA_036262095.1 Chitinophagaceae bacterium
GAAGCGGTGGAAGCCAGCGGCGTGGTCAAACAGTTCAACAGACCCGGTCTGCCGGTGAATCAAAATGGATATCTGTATATTTATACCAGTAATGAGACCAGTTACGATGTGTTCTTTGATAACCTGCAGGTGACGCATATAAGAGGGCCGCTGCTGGAAGAAACCCATTATTATCCGTTTGGGTTGACGATGGCGGGGATCAGTTCTAAAGCACTAAATGGAGCACCAGAGAATAAATATAAGTTCGGAGGAAAAGAGCTTAATAACAAAGAGTTCAGCGATGGTGTTGGTTTAGAAACGTATGATTTTGGAGCGAGAAATTATGACCCACAGATAGGTAGGTGGCATACCATTGACCCACTAAGTGAGAAGATGAGGAGGTTCTCTACGTATAACTATGCGTTTGATAATCCGCTTAGATTTATAGACCCTGATGGGATGGCACCTTCCGATATTATCTATTTGGATAAGAATGGAAAACAGATAAGCCGGGTAAAACAAGATGGGCCAGACTATTATGTTCAGCTTACGGATGATAATTACACTGTAGATGAAAAAGGAGGGGTATGGAGTGATGGGAGGAATCAAAAATCTGTTTCCAAAAAGTATTATGACAGTCATGTTAATGGAAAGGCTGTAAATCGAAAAGATAACTCTACACGATCTACCGCAGAAGAGAGCAAACCTAGTGCTTCAGAGCCCTCAAAGGAATCTGAGCCTACGGTAGGAGACCTTGTTAATAAATCTGCCAGTGGTGCTGGCATTGCAACAGGAGCTACTGAGAATATAATTGATGCTAGCATTAAGGGCTCATCGGCTGAGTTTAAAGCATCCTCCGCTGCTAGTGAGCTAACGAAGGCATCTAGTGCCGTAAAAACAGTTAGTAGAGGTCTGGGGGTTCTTAGTATGCTAGGTACGGTAGGAGATGCTGCAAGCAAAGGGGAGTGGAAGAATCATCATACGGCTGATGTAGTAATTGGCCTTGCCACAACATTTGCTCCACTGGGACCAGTGGGTTTTATAGGAGCGACACTTTTCTTTATTGCTGATCTAGCAGTGTCGGCAAGCACAGGTAAGAGTATTACTGAACATTTATTTGATTAGATTATGTATAGTTTTATTTTTTATTACTTCTATAAGTATTTCGTAAGAATTAAGGATGGGAACCCGCGTTTTGGTGCGATCTGTGGAATAGTTTTAACAATTGGGTTTCAAGTTTTTTTTATTTTATCCTTAGTGAAAAAGAAAATAGGTCTGCAAGTATTCCCAGACTTTAGTTCATCACACGCGACTAATAAGCTTGTATATATGTTGATAGCGTTACCTTTTTTGATTTTTGCTTTGTTTTATTTTAGTAAGGCCAGAACTAAGCTTATCTTGGAAAAATATGATGGAAAAGAAGACATCTTTAATGTTAAATATTTTTTGCTATTTCTTTTGATTACGATTGGCCCATTGATTGGAACAATCGTTTTGCTTAGAAAATAAACGACAAGTCTCGAAAAATATTTACAAAATACGGTAATGTTTCAAATTATCTGGTTTTGCTCGGAACAAGACAACATGTTGAATTAAAGGGCCCTTGAGGCCCTTTTCATTTACTTGTTCCCCTAATTTTCATCTGTCAAATATTTTGAACCACGCTAATAAGGTGACTTTTCCTCCTAGTGTCTCAAATTATCTGGTGTTATGCGTTGCAAATTTTGTGAAGCAAAAATGTCAGCAGACAGATGTCAGAGAAATAGCAAGCAGCTACAGGGAAAAGTATTACTAAAAATTTATTTGATAAATAAATGAATTAAATATGTATAACTATCTTTTCTGGTTTTTTTATAAATTTTTTGAATGGCGTAAAGGGATTAAATCGCCATTGATAGCATCTGCAATGGTTGGATTAGTAATTTTGATACATATTGGTTTAATTTATTCAATTGTCAGGTACTTCACAGGGTTTGCAATTGGGGTTTTTAGTAATAATTATGGCTACAATAGATTAATCCTGTTGCCGGTAGTGATTCTTTGGTTTTATTTTTTATATCATTTCTTTTATAGGAAAAGAGCTGATAAAATTTTAGAGAGTCGAAAAGAGAATAAATTTTCTGAACCTAAGAATATAATTTTCGTGATTATATTGATAGTGGTACCCTTAATAATTGCGATTAGACTAACAAATATTGCAATATCAAATCAAAAGTAAGCAAAGCCCTCTAACACCCGGTTTAGCAAATAACTCTCTAAAAAAAGCACAACCATTCTTCGGTGTGGTTTTTTTATGCCCAAAACTTTATAACTATGATGTTAGAAACAACAACCCCATGCTGTTTTACCTACAAAGCAGATGAACTCCTGATAGAATTATTAGGCATCAGAACTGATAGACTGGACGCAGGTACGATTAAAGTAACTGTGATAAACAGAAAGCAGCAGGAATACCTGAGCAATGTAGGGTTTGCAGGATTGTCTGTAAGATACAATCCTGATGTGTACATCTGAGACAGAACAGGCGCCCAAGCCTGTAGATTTTGATAGTGATGGAAGTAACCAGGTTGTAAGCAAGTTATTTAATGCTTCAGGTACAGATAAGCGGGTAGGCCCAGGCCTTGTATTGAAAGTAATGGCAGGCGACAAGTTTAAAGCCAACGTATTTGGCTGGTATCAGCCGGGTGCCAATGCAGGAGAGCTACCCGGTGCGACAAGCATAATAGGTGAGATCGAGATAAAGAAAAACGGATATCTTTATGTGTACGTGAGTAATGAGAGCCAGGGGGCAGTGTATTTTGATGATCTGCATGTGACGCATATAAGAGGGCCGCTGTTGGAAGAAATGCACTACTATCCGTTTGGGTTGACGATGGCGGGGATATCCTCAAAGGCGTTGGAGTTCGGAAATCCGGAGAATAAGAGAAAGTTTAATAGAGGTACCGAATTAAACACAGATTTTAATATAAATCTCTATGAAACTGCTTTTCGGGGATATGATCCTCAAATTGGAAGGTTCCATCAGATAGACAAATGAGCTGAGATAAATGATTCTTGGAGTCCCTATGTTTTTGCATCCAATAACCCTATCCTAAGAAATGACCCACTTGGTCTCACAGATACAATAGTGAATGGAGAGAAAAGAGAAACGAAGGGATATTTACAATAGCACTAAAATGAAACTAATTTATATTATAGCTCTTCTCTTAATAATTTCATGCAATGCACCTCAAAAGGCATGCTTAAAGGATTGGGTAAATAAGAGCAAATTTGTAAGTATTGTAGATGGTCGTGTTAAATCAGATTATATTTTTACATTCAATGATTCAAACTATATGGAGTATTCGAGAGATAGTTTGTATGCTGCTGCCAAAGTACAGTGGGAATCTTGCGATAAATATTCATTGATTGTTCAAGAGATTCATGATGTGTATAGGGATGACGTTGGACAAGGAGATACTCTGCATGTCAAAATTGTGAACGTTACCAGAGATACAGTAAAGTGTATCGCTAGTGCATCTGGATTTTCAACAAAATTAATGTATTTAAGAATTGAAAAAATTAAATAACAGTAAATAGCTCGTCTAAGGTAATTTTTATAGTCACTCTTCGGAGTGGTTTTTTATACATAAACTTTTAAACTACGACATTATAAACAACCCACTCACACTATTTTGCCTATAAAACAGATGAACTCCTGATATACTCCTGATATAATTATTGGGAGGCATCAGGATAGATACATTGGGCTGGATGCCTAGATTGATGTACTGACCATTGAAGAAGTAAAAATGTTATTCAACGCAACAGAAATACTGCCAGATATCCGAAGCACCAAAGGGACAGAGAATTTTGTGAGGCTTTGCAATACATAAACAAAAAAAGAGAAAAACTATCCAATTCTTAGAACAAACGCCTTACTGAATAAAACCACTAACCCAACAAAAAAGGCCATTCCTCGAATGACCTCTCGTGATCCGGATTGGATTCAAACCAATGACCTACTGCTTAGAAGGCAGTTGCTCTATTCAGCTGAGCTACCGGACCGGCTTTTAAAGCAGGGCGCAAAGATAAGACCGGGAAACTTTTCCGGCAAATAAACTTCTCCATCCAGCTCCCTGAATTACAACACCTAATGAATTATTGAACATTTTATCCACGACCAGCTGATCCGTCACCCAAACCTCACATTCCACCCACATGCCCCCTTCAAAAACATCGTCCAATTTAGTACTTCGGCCCAATTGCAAGACTAAAACCGCTTATCCAATCGCTTAAAAAACACCTCATTATTTCTCTATATTTGAAAATTGTCAACCAAACTAAATCTGTTAAGGCTTATGATTTACCGACGCCTCTTAGGCTTTGCTCTTTTTTTATGCCTGTCCCTTACCGGCTTTTCCCAATCTGCGCCCACAGCCAATTATGCTCTGGCAGCCAGGTTTTCTCCCGCCAAAATCAACAAAATGCTTTTCAGCACCAGCGTAGATCCACACTGGCTGAAACTCAGCGACCGCTTCTGGTATGTGTATGAAAACCGCGAAGGAAAAAACTGGTATATCGTGGATGCTGCCAAATCTTCCAAACGCACCATGTTCGATCCTGTTAAACTCGCAGCAGAGATCACCCGTATCGTAAAAGATCCTTTCGATGGGCAACACCTTCCTATCACCAACCTGAAATTCACTGCTGATGAAAACAGCATCCGCTTTGAAATACTGAGCACGCAGGATGATGACAAAAAAGATACTGCTAAAGCTACAACCACAACCGGCGGCCGCCGCGGTGGCAATGGGGCCGGACGCCCGGGTGCACCTGCGGGAGGAGCTAAGAAAAAGACTTTCTTTTTTGAATATAATCTGAACACCGGCCTACTCACTGAACTGAAGGATTACGAAAAGCCGAAAGATCCTCCCATGTGGGCTTCTTTCTCACCGGATAAACGCTTTGTCTTTTTTTCCAAAAAGAATAACCTGTATTACATGGACAGCGCCGACTACCGCAAAGCGCTGATAAAAGAAGACGACAGCACCATTGTGGAGCATCAGCTTACTACTGATGGGGAAGAGAATTACAGCTACGGTGGTGGTGGCAACGAGACCAACGTGGACAAAGAAAAGAACAAAGACAAACGTAAAGGGATATACCTGCTCTGGTCAAAGGATGGCCGCTATTTCACCCTCACACGCACCGACAACCGCCAGGTAAAAGACCTTTGGGTGATCAATAATATTGCCGACCCAAGGCCCACCCTGGAAACCTACAAATACCAGATGCCGGGTGAAAAAGAAGCACCTCTGCGTGAAGTATACCTGTTCGATTTTGAAAAAAAGACCAGCAAAAAACTAAAGGTTGCTGCATTCAAAGACCAGGAAATAAGTGTATGGAGCGCTCCGCCATTGCAAAAAGAAAGAGATGATGAACGCCGCGCTTCTTTCTGGCAGGGTACCAATGATAAATTCTATTTAAGCCGCACCAGCCGCGACCTGAAACGGATCGATCTCTGCGTGGTGGACGTTAATACTGACTCTGCACGTACACTTGTGCCGGAAAGAATGAACACTTATGTAGAGAACCGCCGCGTTGGTCTGGTGAATGGCGGTAAAGAACTCATTCAATGGAGCGAAGCCGATGGCTGGGCGCATTTTTATCTGTATGATGAAAATGGAAAACTGAAAAACCAGATCACCAGCGGGGCTTTCCACTGCGAAGACATTGAAGGCATCGATGAAAAGAACCGTGTGCTTTATTTCACTGCCAATGGCCGTGAAAACAATGAAGACCCTTATTATGTTCACCTCTACAGGGTCAACTTCGACGGCTCGGGCCTGAAACTGCTTAACCCCGGCAATTTTGACAATAGCTCCAGTCTTGACGACAACAACCGCTTCTTTGTAAACACGTTCTCCCGTGTAAACACAGCCCCTGTTTCCGTATTGCAGGACAATACCGGCAGAGTAGTGATGACACTGGAAACTACCGATATGAGCGGACTGTTTGAAGCCGGTTATAAATACCCCGAGCCTTTCAAAGTAAAAGCTGCCGATGGCTACACCGATCTGTATGGCGTTCTGTATAAGCCATTCGATTTTGACAGCACCAAAAAATATCCCATCATTGAATACGTATATCCCGGCCCTCAAACAGAAGCCGTGAACAAAGCATTCGGCAAGGGCATGGACAGGATCGACCGCCTTGCTCAAATGGGCTTTATCGTGATCACTGTGGGCAACCGCGGTGGCCACCCCAGCCGCAGCAAATGGTACCACAATTACGGCTATGGCAACCTCCGCGATTATGGACTGGCTGATAAAAAAGCTGCTATCGAACAGTTAAGCTATCGCTATAAATTCATTGACGCAGACAAGGTAGGTATACATGGACATAGCGGTGGCGGCTTTATGAGCACTGCAGCCATGCTGGTATATCCTGATTTCTTTAAAGTGGCCGTGAGCAGCTCCGGCAACCATGAGAACAATATCTATAACCGCTGGTGGAGCGAAAAACATCATGGTGTAAAAGAACAGGTCAATGATAAAGGTGATACCAGCTTTGTTTATAACATCGATAAAAATCCTGAACTGGCTAAAAACCTGAAAGGCCATCTTATGCTCAGTACCGGTGATATTGACAACAACGTACACCCGGCCAACACCATCCGTATGGTAAACGCGCTGATCAAAGCCAACAAACGCTTTGAACTGGTGATACTGCCCGGTCAACGCCATGGCTACAGCAATATGACCGAATACTTCTTCTGGAGATCATGCGATTTCTTTGCACAGCATTTACTGGGCGCAGCCCCCAATTCAGTAAATATGGAAGAAATGGACAGAGAACAGGAACTGGGTGGTGATAAGAGAACCGGAACAACTGCTCCGGAAGAGGAAACAGAAGAGTAAAAGATACAATTAACTTATGTTTTATGGTTTGCAGATCCAAAGCTTTAACGCTTGGATCTGCAAACCATAAACTTTTTTACCTTGCGCTCATGAATAATCATTTCAATTACGGAACGGACCGCCTGACCGTTTCCAAAACGATTGCTATTGCCACCGGCCAACTGAAAGGCCAGCTTCAAACCGCCGCCATACAAAAGATCAAAGCCAGTTATGAACACGTGCAGCAGATCGTAGCTGCCAACAAAACAGTATATGGTGTAAACACCGGCTTTGGCATACTGGCCAATACACCCATTTCAGAAGAAGATACAGCCACATTACAATACAAGATCTTACAAAGCCATAGTGTTGGAGTAGGGGAGGCCATTCCTGCAGAAGTGGCCAAAATAATGCTGATCACAAAAGTGCAGGCCCTGGCACAGGGATACAGCGGTGCGCAGCTTTCCACGCTTGAACGCATCATCTGGCATATCGACAACGATATCATTCCTGTAGTGCCTGCCAAAGGAAGTGTAGGCGCTTCCGGCGATCTGGCGCCCCTGGCCCATTTATTCCTGCCGCTGATCGGATTGGGAGAATGCTATTATAAAGGTGAACGTAAATCAACCCCGGCCATCTTCCAACAGGAAAATATAACCGCCATCTCGCTTGGTCCGAAAGAAGGACTGGCCCTCATCAACGGTACACAATTCATTCTTTCCTATGCAGTGAAAGCCGTGCAACGTATGCACAATTGCCTTGAAGCAGCCGATATCATCGGCGCCATGAGCCTTGAAGCATTGACCGGCACCAAAGCTCCATTCGATGAGCGACTGCATCATTTGCGCCCCTATGCCGGCAATCAACTGGTGGCCCAACGGCTTCGTCTCCTGCTAAGCGAGTCTGCCATTATGCAAAGTCATATTGATTGCGGCCGCGTGCAGGACCCTTATTCCCTGCGCTGCATGCCCCAAGTGCATGGAGCCAGCCGCAATGCATGGCTGCATTTAAAAGAACTGACAGAAACAGAATTGAATGCCGTTACAGACAACCCGATCATCCTTAGCGCAGACGATACCATCAGCGGAGGTAATTTTCATGGACAACCCATGGCCCTTCCATTGGATTATGCCTGCTTCGCTGCTGCCGAGATCGGTAATATCTCCGACCGGCGTTGTTATTTATTGCTCGAAGGAAAATGGGGATTGCCTTTGCTGCTGATGAAGAATGTGGGCCTCAACAGCGGCTTCATGATACCCCAATACACCACTGCAGCGCTGGTAACGGAAAACAAAACCCTTTGCTTCCCTGCCAGTGCAGACAGTATTCCCACTTCACTGGGCCAGGAAGACCATGTAAGCATGGGCAGCATCAGCGGGCGTAAACTGAACCAGGTACTGGACAACCTGGAATATATACTGGCTATCGAATTGCTCAGTGCCTGTCAGGCCATTGAATTCAGAAGGCCATTGAAAAGCTCAGCCCTGCTGGAATTCGCGCATGAAAGCGTACGCCGCCAGGTGAGCTTTGCAGAAGAGGACCGGATCTTTGCGGAAGACATCAATAAAGTAGCCGGTATCATAAAAGATTTCTCCTTTGTGAACGGAGTAGGATCATTCGCCCGTACAAAAGGAAAGGAACTGAATAAAGGATTTGAAGAATTTGCGGTGAGTGCTTAATGCAGGCTCACCACCTTTACGATCTTCCAGTCATTGCCCGTTTTCTTCCAGAAAACCATGAACCGGCTTATATGCTGAGGAGCATCGGGTTCCTGGTTATTGAAAAATTTATGCTGCCCTAATTCAATAGCACCATAATCTTTGATGGGATATACTTCTATGCTGCCTGGTATCAGTTGGCGGGTAACTTTTCCGCAGATATTTCTCCGGGTCGCATCCAGGATATCCTTTTTGGAAGTGGATACCCCTCCCTTATCGTGGTAAAACTCTATACTGTCTGAATAAATAGCCGCCTGCACATCCATCTTGCAAGTATTGTAAGCCTCAAAGAAAATACTGTCCATTCTGGCAATGGCATCATACAATTCCTGCGAATCAGGCTTATACTCATATACTGGCGCTGCAGCCTTTTTCTGTGCATTCATTACCCCAGGCGCCAGAAGCAGCACCAATCCATAAACAAAACCCTTCATACTATTTTATTTGGGGCTAAAGTACCAACCTTTTTCCCATTTTTTGCGTCATTCGCGTAATTCGCGGCTCAGTTGCATCATTAGCAATAGCCAGAATATTCGCATAATTCGCGTTTAACATGTGTTAATTCACAATCCATATATACCTGTTTTGAAACAGCTTTTTTACTTTTAGTATCAATTAAACAACGCAATATGAAACCTATACTGATACGTACCCTATGCCTTTCAGCCCTGGGCATTTTACTGCTCCAGGACGTATCCGCTCAGCGCGGCCGGTATTACCGCCCACGCCCCGGTTATGGCTATTACCATACCCCATACCGCGGCATGCGTGTGAGCCTTAATGTTTTTGCCGGCCCGAGAACGATGTATCCTTATCGAGGCATCAACTATTACTATAACAGCGGTTATTTTTACCGCCCTTATGGAAGTTATTTCCAGGTAGTGGCTCCGCCTATCGGCATCAGCATCGGTTTGTTGCCTACCGGCTATCGTAGCATCTATGTAGGAGGCTCCCCTTACTATTATTATGGCGGCACTTATTACCGCCCTGGTAAAAAGCCAAACACATACGATGTAGTGGATGCACCGGTCGGGGCATCCATTCCTGAACTCCCACAGGATGCCAAAGTGGTTGTAATAAACGGACAGAAATATTATGAACAGGACGGCACTTACTATAAAGAAGATATTCGCAGCAATAGTGAGATCTGGTATACGGTTGTTGGTAAAAACGGCAAACTGGATACAGATACCACATCCATTCCGGATACAACAGAAGACAATGGCCCGCAAGTAGGGGATATGGTAGATAAGTTGCCTGATGGATGCCATACCGTGGTAGTGAATGGACAAAAGTATTATGTGTCGCCCGATGACGTGTATTATGAAGAAGTGGTAGGTAAGAATACGATCTCTTACAAGATCGTGGGCAAGTAAAATAAAGCGGGCATTTTTATTGGAATATTTCAAGGCCTCCTCCGGGAGGCTTTTTTATTTCCCGGCAACAGAAGATTCAAAGCTCATTAGTATATTCGGTTCCTGAATGGAGAACTACAGTATTGTCATATTCATCCTGGCCGTTATGATCGGCCTCTCGGCTATAGCCGATAAAATAAGAATTCCTTACCCCATTCTTCTGATCAGCGCAGGCATTGCCATTGGATTTATTCCATCCCTTCCTGCTATTGAGATCAGCCCGGAAGTGATATTCCTTATTTTTCTGCCGCCGCTTCTGTATGATGCGGCTTTCAATATCTCCTTCAAAGAATTCAGAACACATCTGAATACGATCGGCACACTTGCCGTATCACTGGTATTTCTCACTGCTTCCGGCATTGCAGTTGTGGCGTATTACCTGGTACCTGGAATGACCTGGCCACTGGCATTCGTATTAGGGTCCATACTTTCTGCAACGGATGCTGTAGCCGCTCTCAGCATTACCAAAGGATTGGGACTTTCCATTAAAACAAGCACCATCCTCGAAGGCGAAAGCCTGGTGAATGATGCGTCTGCACTGGTAGCTTACCGCTTTGCAGTCGCTGCCGTTACAGGTTCTGCTTTTATCTTATGGAGAGCATCCCTCGATTTCCTGATCCTGATGGGAGGTGGCTTCCTGGTAGGTTTCGTTTTGGGAAAGATACTGGCTCTTGTCATCCAGCGTGTACAGAAAAACAATACGGTTACCATCAGTTTTATGATGCTGATGCCTTTTGTTACTTATCGTCTTGCTGAAGAGCTGCATGTATCAGGTGTGATAGCTGTGGTGATACTGGGATTGTCCATAGCACGTTTCAGTAACAAAGTGCTGCCCAATCATATCAAACAGCAATCGAGGAGTATCTGGGAAATACTTATCTTTTTGCTGAATGGATTGATCTTTATCCTTATCGGTCTCGAATTCCCTTACGTCGCCCGCAACATTCATAAAGACCATATCATGCCGTATACTCTTTATGCGCTGGCTATTACCGTTGCAGCCCTTATCCTGCGTTTCCTGAGAGTATATCTACAGCAACTGAACCTGCAGCGTGCCTTTAAAGCAGGCCATAAAAGAATAACAGAAAATGCTTTGCTTGATATCAAGAACAGTTTGATCATTTCCTGGTCCGGTATGCGGGGCATCGTTTCCCTTGCCATCGCTATCGGCTTACCCACACACCTTGCAGATGAAACTCCGTTCCCGCTCCGCCATACGATCATTTTTATTTCCGTAGTGGTCGTTCTTTTCACGTTGGTAGGGCAGGGGCTGACATTACCATGGCTGGTGAAATGGCTGCAAAAGGGCCAGAAGTCTTGAACCGGCAAGGAGACAAAATCAACTAATTTTAACCAATGAAATGCAGGATATTGCTGATTCTCGGACTGGTATGTTTACAGCTCAGTTCATATGCCCAGGCTAAATCATCCACCTTTGCCATAGGCGATTCTTCTTTTTTATTGAATGGAAAGCCTTATGTGATCCGCTGTGGTGAGATGCATTTTGCCCGGATACCTAAGGAGTACTGGCGGCATCGTTTGCAAATGGCAAAAGCGATGGGCCTGAATACCGTATGTGCTTACCTGTTCTGGAACCTGCACGAACAGCAACCGGGTCAATACAACTGGCAGGGCCAGGCAGATGCAGCCGCTTTTTGCCGGATGGCACAGGAAGAAGGATTGTATGTTATCCTTCGTCCCGGTCCGTATTCATGCGCAGAATGGGAGTTTGGCGGACTGCCCTGGTGGCTATTGAAAGATAAAACAATGAAGGTGCGCACACAGCATCCTTATTACCTGGAAAGTTCCCGTAAATATTTAAAAGAAGTAGGCAGGCAATTAGCTCCATTGCAGGTAAGCAACGGAGGGCCGATCTTAATGGTGCAGGTAGAGAATGAATATGGCAGTTATGGTGCCGACAAAGTGTATATGAACACGATAAAATCATTTCTGCAGGAGGCCGGCTTTACTGTTCCCTTATTTCATTGCGATGGCCCGCCGCAGTTGAAGAACGATCATCCAGAAGGTTTATTTGCTGTTGTAAATTTCGGAAGCAATCCTGAAGCCAGTTTTAAACCATTGCGCGACATTCAACCCACCGGCCCCTTGATGTGTGGCGAATACTATCCCGGATGGTTTGACAGTTGGGGAAGGCCGCATCATACAGGCGCTTCAGATAAAGTGGTAAAAGAACTACAATGGATGCTGGACCATAAAGCATCATTCAGTATCTATATGGTGCATGGAGGCACTACGTTCGGCACATACAGCGGTGCCAATGCCCCTCCTTATTTACCGCAAACAAGCAGTTACGATTATGATGCGCCGATCAATGAAGCAGGCAATGCCACAAATAAATTTTATGCTATCCGTGAATTGTTCAGCAAATATTTACAGGAAAATGAAACGCTTCCCAATGTGCCCGCACCCATTCCATCACAAACTGTCAACCACATAAACTTTACAGCCGTGGCTCCGCTTTGGGAAAATCTACCCCAACCCGTTCTGGCCGATTCTGCTATCTTAATGGAAGACATGGACCAGGCTTATGGAGCTGTATTGTATACTACATCTATCCCTGCCGGGCCTGAAAGCACTTTACAGTTTGGCGAGATCCATGATTATGCACTCGTGTATATAAATAAGAAACTCATCGGTACAATAGACAGGCGAAAAGGAAAGTATAGCCTTGAACTGCCGGCCAGAATAAAACCCGGACTACTGGAAGTATTGGTAGAAGCTACCGGCCGGGTGAACTATGGTTCATATATGCACGACCGTAAAGGCATTCATGGAGATGTCGTTTTAATAAATGGAAATAACAAAACGATCCTGAAACACTGGAATAATTATCCCCTTCCCATGGGAGATAAAAACATCCCGGTTAAATATAGACCGCTTAGTGGGAAACAGGTCTTAAGCGCTGCATTTTACAAAGGCAACTTTACTATCGACAAACAGGAAGATACTTATCTCGATGTCCGCAATTGGAATAAAGGATTGGTATGGGTAAACGGTATTTGCCTCGGCCGTTTTTGGAATATCGGCCCTACGCAAACCATGATGCTTCCTGGTTGCTGGTTAAAGAAAGGAATAAATGAGGTAGTGGTGTTCGATTTATATGGAGTGGGCAAACCTGAATTGAAAGGCCTGGATAAACCAATTCTGAATGAACTGAAAGAACAACAACCCCAGGCACATAAAAAACCCGGGCAGCAATGGAGGCTGGGCGAAGCAGACGTCAATCATACCGGTTCATTCAGCAATAATGAAAAATGGCAGACCGAAAATATCAAACCTGCTATTGGCCGTTATGTCTGCCTCGAAGCATTGAACAGTTTCGATAATCAGCCTTTCGCCACACTTGCCGAACTGTTTTTACTGGATGAAAAAGGGAATGAGATACCCCGCTCAAAATGGAAGGTATTATATGCCGATAGTGAAGAAACAGGAGGGGAGGATGGCAATGCAGAAAATATTTTTGATTTGCAATACAGCAGCTTCTGGCATACGCAATGGCAGGATTCTTCACCCAGGCATCCTCACCAGGTAGTGATTGACCTGGGAGCTACCTATAAAATAAGCGGTATTAAAATATTACAACGACAGGATTCAAAAAATGGACGAATAAAAGACTACCGCCTGTATTTTTCCACTAAGAAATTTACCGGGCTGTAATAAGCCAAAATTAAAAAGTAAAAATCCAAAAGGATACCTTCTTTTTGAATTTTTACTTTTTAATTTTGAATTTAAATACGTCATTACTTTACTTAATAAAACGATAAGCATGCCCTACGACCCCATCAAATATAAAACCCCGACCGGTCCTCAACTGCATTGCAAAGGCTGGATACAGGAAGCTGCCCTCCGGATGCTCCTTAACAACCTGGATCCTGAAGTGGCTGAACGCCCCGACGAGCTGATCGTGTATGGCGGAAGAGGAAAAGCAGCACGCAATTTTGAAGCGCTCGATAATATCATCAAAGCGCTTAAAATACTTGAAAGCGATGAAAGCCTCCTGATCCAGAGCGGCAAACCTGTCGGCATATTAAAAACCCATCCCGATACACCACGCGTGCTTATCAGTAATTCGCAATTGGTGCCTAACTGGGCCAACTGGCAGCATTTTGATGAACTGGAAAAAAAGGGCCTGATGATGTATGGCCAGATGACCGCAGGTTCATGGATCTATATCGGCAGCCAGGGCATTGTGCAGGGAACTTATGAAACGTATGCTGCAGCTGCTGCCAAGCATTTCGGAGGCACACTAAAAGGAACATTGAATGTAACCGCTGGCCTCGGTGGCATGGGTGGCGCCCAACCGCTGGCCATCACCATGAATGAAGGAGTAGCGCTTATTGCTGAAGTAGAGGAGTGGCGTATTGACAAGCGGCTTGAGACCCGTTATCTCGATGAAAAGATCACTGATATAGACAGGGCTATTGATCGCGCATTGGATGCTAAAGCAGCCGGCATACCATTATCCATTGGTGTGCGTTGCAATGCCGTTCATTTGCTCGAGCGTTTAGTGGAACGCAACGTAATACCCGATACGCTCACCGATCAGACATCGGCACATGATCCCCTGATCGGCTACTGGCCACATGAGTTAAGTTATGAACAGGCGAAGGAATTACGCCGCGTTAATCCCGATGAATATGTTGCTAATGCCTATCATTCCATGGTCCGCCATGTGCAGCTGATGCTGGAATTGCAAACCAGGGGTGCCATCACTTTCGATTATGGCAATAATATCCGCGCCCGCGCCAAAGAGAAAGGAGTGGAGAATGCCTTCGATTTTCCAGGCTTTGTGCCGGCTTATATACGGCCACTCTTTTGCGAAGGCAAAGGCCCTTTCCGCTGGGCAGCTTTAAGCGGCGATCCACAGGACATTGCTGTAACAGATGAAGTGATCGCTAAGCTTTTTCCCAACAATGAAGGACTGCAGCGTTGGCTGCGGCTGGCTAAAGAAAAGATTGCCTTCCAGGGATTGCCGGCCCGCATTTGCTGGCTGGGGCAAGGCGAGCGCGAAAAAGCAGGACTTGCCTTCAATGAACTCGTTCGCTCCGGCAAGGTCAAAGCACCGATCGTGATCGGCCGCGACCATCTTGATACCGGCTCTGTTGCCAGCCCCAACCGCGAAACAGAAGCCATGCTCGATGGCAGTGATGCAGTGGCCGACTGGCCTTTATTAAATGCCCTCGTCAATACTGCCGGCGGCGCCAGTTGGGTAAGCCTTCATCATGGTGGCGGTGTTGGCATGGGATACAGCATTCATGCAGGGATGGTGATCGTAGCAGATGGAACACCTGAAGCCGAAGCAAGATTGAAGCGGGTATTGAGAAATGATCCGGGCATGGGAGTGATCAGGCATGCAGATGCCGGGTATGAAAAAGCAAAGGAAACAGCTAGGGAGAATGGATTGGATTTGACAGAAAAGCTCGGATAAGGGAATGGGTAAAAAACATTTTATTACTGTTTAAAAAACGATTGGTGATCAAATCAGCGATTGTAACTTGGAACTATTAAAACAGTAGTTTCATTATTCAAGTTCTCAATCATGAAGAATACAATCGTAGCAAACCCAAAACAGATTCCTGCGTTTTCTTTAAATTTGATAAAGAAACATTCAGGAATGACAACAGTTGTTATTGATAAAAAGAAATATGTTATTCTTTCCGAAAAAGAATACCAGGCACTTCAGAAAAAAGCAGCTTTGAAATCAAGACCCGAAAAAGTGCTGAGTATCTCAAACGCAAGGACCCGAAGTAAAAAACTGATCAGCAAATGGGCCAGCGAAAAATAAAGCTGAAAGAAAGCGTTGCTGACAAATGTATTTCATATAAGCAGAAATATACAGTTGTGTTTATCGAAACAGACCACGAGATATTTATTTGTGAGTTTATTTCTTCTAAACTGATCCGGTAGTAATTTTTACCCTGTATCTGTTTAGAAACTGACTTATATTTTCAAGAGCCGGAACAACTCATCTTTATAACTAGCACCGATCGGTATTTCCTTCCCTGCAATTTCCAACACATTTCCATTAATAGCCCTGATCGCATCAAGGTTAACGATATAAGAACGTTGAACCCGGAACAGGGGAGAAGACTGAATCAGTTCTTCCAATGCTTTCAGATGCATACTGGCCAGGATCTTTTTATCCTTCAGATAGATATAAGTGTAATCGCGCTGCGCCTCCATATATAGCACTTCACTGTAATTGATCTTTACTAACCGGCTGTCCTGCTTTATAAAAAAGTAATCAGCTCCCGGGGCCTGTTTCAGTTCAGAACTTTTTACCTCTGGTTCTGAAACAGCCAGTCTCGCGTTCACTTTTTCAATCGCCTGTTGAAAGCGTTCAAACACGATCGGTTTTACCAGGTAATCCACTGCGTTAAGCTCAAAGCCTGTTACTGCATGGTCAGCATAAGCCGTGGTAAAAATGACCAGTGGAGGCTTCTTCAAAGAACGGAGAAAATCAATACCCGTCACAACCGGCATTTGTATATCCAGAAATATCACGTCTATAGCAAACTGGTGCAATCCTTCATAGGCTTCCACTGCATTAATGCAGGACTTCTTCAACTCCCATCCCGGTATCCTGGCAACATAAGTTTGCAGTATATCCCTGGCCAATGGCTCATCATCTACGATCATGCACTGGATCTTTTTCATAAAAGAGAAACAGATAAGTTTACCGAATATACATTATTGGCAGTTGATGTTGTATAACTGAATTTACCGGGGAAATATTGCTCCAACCGCTTCTTTACATTATTAAGCCCGATCCCGGTTTTTGCAACCGGTATTGCATGAGGGTCAAAATCATTGCTGCATTGAAATACCAGTTTCCCATTTTCAATCAACAGCTTGGTTTCAATTACTGCACCTTGACGATCGACCGTATATTTAAATGCATTTTCAACCAAGGGGATCAATAGCAAGGGCGGCAATAAATAGCCAGTCCTGTCTGTTTCAAAATGTGATTGCACCTCTGTATAATTCAGCCTGATCTTTTCCAGCTCGATATAATCCTTCATTAATTGTATTTCCTTATCTGCAGGCGCTTTATCCATACCTGCATCATGCATACTGTATCGCATAAAAGCCGATAATCTTGCCACCGTGTCGGCTGCTGCCGATTTTTTATCATGAATGATCAGTGAATAAATATTGTTTAAGGTATTATGAAGGAAATGTGGGTTGACCTGGGATTTAAGGAAATTAAACTCCAGTTGCACATTCTGCCGGGCCAGTTCCAAAGCCTGCAACTGCTTCCGGTTATAAACCATCACCATCCTGACCAGTAAAGGGAAGGCCAGGTTCACAAACAACTGGAATAATATTCCTAGTGAAGCCACTCTTGACAAGAGGATGTCAGGAAAAGACCTTTGCAGGTACTGATAATACTCCGGTGCATTTACCCGCACCAGTTGCATCCATCTTTTATCATGCATCAATAATACTTCGGAAAGAAAATCGAGTGAGGTATAAATAACCAGCAGGAGGATGAAAGAAAATATTGCTGCGATATATTTCTTTCTACAGTATAATTTTTCATAAATACCGTACACCAGCAAATAATAAGCAATAGCTGTAGTGAGTGTTGCGTAGAAATTACTTAATAATATTCCTTTGGGATAAACCTTATAAGGATTGAGGGAAATATTATTGATATACAATCTGGCTCCAAAAAAGAATAACCAGAATAGAACATGCAAGCCCCATCTTCCATAACGGTGCCGGTAAATCTTCCCGGCATAATCCCTGAACTTCATGCTGCTAAGTTGTGGAAATTATTCTTTCCAATATAACTATGGCAACGGATACCGCTTTTTTCCCGACAAAACCTCCTGACCGGCAACGAAGCCACGTTGTTATAACAGCCGGTTATATCGCCCTGATCCGGCCCCTGGTCGAATTTTATTGGAAATGCTTTGCCGGCGCCTTCATTTTGTGCTGAAATAGACAAATATGAAATTCAGCAACTGGTTCAGGCAGCTACCCGTATTATTGCGGGTAGGCATTTATCTTGGCGGCAATTATGGCCTCCTGTTCATTGCCCAGATCCTCACTGGTTTTTTACCGGGAAAAGGCCAGTTAATGACCAATGGCCTGCTCTGCCTGTTACTTATTCTGTTTACCGGCCTGGTATTGAAATGGGAAAACAGGTCATGGAAAGAGATCGGCTGTACCACCACCAGCAAAGGCGCATGGATCGATCTCCTGTATGGGACACTGGGAGGAATATCCATGCTGATCGCAGTTGCTTTTACCATCAAACTGCTGACAGGCTTTCATTGGGAATTGAATCCCGCTTTCCATTGGTATCAACTGCTACCTGTCTTCATAACTGTTTTCCTCTCTGCGTTTGTACAGGAACTGGCTTTCCGTGGTTATCCATTCCGTATCCTGCTGGAGAAATGGGGAGAATGGCCCACTCAAATAATCATCGCTATACTTTTTGGTTGCATGCACTTATCCAGCAATATGAGCCTGACTGATATTCTTCTTACAATGTTCACCACAGGCATCGGATCGCTTCTGTTTGGCATTGCCGTTATCAGAACAGGACAACTGCATCTTGCTACAGGTATTCATTTTGGGTGGAATTTCCTGCAATATTTATTGCCCCGTGCTGCTGCGCAAAACGGGGAAGGGATTTGGCTGGTAAATGGCGGAACACTCAATCCTTCTTTTGGGTTGTCGCTGCTGATATGGACATTACCTTACCTGATCGTGGCAATAACAGTGTTCCTTTTAATCAAAAGAAGCAATCAACGGCCTCTCGTTAATTAAAGCATGATCCTGTTCCAATATGTTACATCAAGCCAAAGCGGGCAGGCAAGCACCCGTAGGAGGCTTAAATCCAGTCATTTGCAGCCAAAGAAAGATCAGGAATAAATACGGGGAATTACCCTGAAATGCCGGAAAAACCGCCCGTAAAAACCTTTACCATCCTTTACATGATTTTCCATACCTTCAGCCGGTATTCAGTTCCTTTACAAAAAATCATCAGTATGAATAACCGCAACGCTTTTTACAAGATCGGAACAATCGGCATGATACTGACTGCTGCATTGCATGTTTTGTTAGCCATAATTATTGGCCCTTCTGTTCATACAAGTTTTGCCATCGTTTACCCGAGTTGGGTTGCTTTCCTGCTAATAGGTACAGCACAGATGGCAAAAGAGAAGAAACAAAAATGATACATCAATAAAGAATTTATTAATAGGGGCCTTAAAGCCCCTTTATTATTTCTGCATCACTTATCCCCATCTCAATACCCTATTCTGGTCATCTACTTTGTTATATTAAAGAAGAATGTATTTTAGTTCTTTCAACAATGTTTCCACCATCATGAAGCACGCTTCTTTAACCTTGAAAATATATCGTTATGAGAAAATTTGCTGCTGAATTTTTTGGAACGTTCTGGCTGGTTTTTGGAGGATGCGGAAGCGCTCTTTTTGCTGCCGGCATTCCTGATCTCGGCATTGGCTATCTTGGTGTGGCACTTGCATTCGGCCTTACTGTATTAACCATGGCTTATGCAGTCGGACATATATCCGGCGGCCATTTTAATCCTGCCGTATCATTTGGACTGCTTGCTGCAGGAAGATTTCCCGGTAAGGAACTGGTCCCTTATATCATTGCACAGGTTGCCGGTGCATTGGTTGCAGCCGGTGCCTTATATCTTATTTTTTCCGGCAACGATGCAGCTGCTATCGACAATACCAAAGCCGGTGCTTTCGCTGCCAATGGGTACGGGGAACTCTCTCCTCATGGCTATAACCTGAAAGCAGCTTTTATTGCAGAATTTTTACTGACAGCTTTCTTCCTGATCATCATTGTTGGAGCTACTGATAAATTTGCCAATGGCAGATTTGCAGGCATTGCAATTGGTCTCGGACTTACATTGATCCATCTTATTTCGATCCCCATCACCAATACATCTGTTAATCCTGCCCGCTCCACTTCGCAGGCTGTGTTTGCAGGAGGGCAATATCTTTCTCAATTGTGGTTGTTTTGGGTAGCACCTATAGCTGGTGCTATCGCAGGAGGATTGATCTATAAATTTTTACTGGAAAAGAAAAACGGAGAATAAGGGATAGTTATCACTGCTCTTCTATAGCAAGAAAAGCTTTTCCCAGGTATTTTGTAATATCACCGGCGATCATGGCTTCCATGGATAATTCCTTTGCAGCCAGATCGCCGGCTGATCCATGAAGGTATACACCGAATACCGCTGCATCGCCAGGCTTATATCCCTGTGCCAGTAAGCTGGTCAGTATCCCTGTAAGCACATCCCCGCTGCCACCCGTGGCCATGCCTGCATTGCCGGTTGAGTTGAAGAACATTTTTCCATCGGGCAAAGCGATCAGCGTATGATGCCCCTTCAGGATAATGACCAGCTTTAATTCTTTTGCTTTTGATGAAGCCAGTTGCAACCGTTCAAATTCATTGGCTGTGTCTCCAAACAAACGCTGGAACTCTTTAGGATGAGGGCTGAGAATGGAACCGGCAGGTATTTGTGCCAGTAATTCCGGCTCTTTGGCAATACTGTTCAATGCGTCTGCATCAAGTACCACAGGTCTTTTATAAATACTGAGTACCTCTCTCAATAATGTTCTTGTTTCTGAAGCAATACCAAGGCCCGGGCCTATGCCGATAGCAGGGTAGATATCCAGGTCAGTTTCAATATGCGTATTGATGGAATGATTCACATCCGTGCTCACCATTGCTTCGGGCAATCTTGCCTGCATGATCTCATATCCGCAACGGGGAATATGACAACTCACCAATCCTGCGCCAGTGCGCAGACAGGCTTCGGTAGATAATACTGCCGCACCTATTTTACCATAACTGCCTGCGATCATCAAAGCATGACCAAAGCTTCCTTTATGTGAAAAACGGTTCCTGTGTTTATATAGCTGATGAATAATGGTTTCATCAGTCAGTTCATACTGTGCTGGTTCCTTATCATAAAAATCCTGGTGCAGTCCGATATCCAGTATATGCACTTCTCCGCAATACGCTGCATTCTCAGCTACCAGAAAAGCCGGCTTATATACCTGAAAACTTAATGTGTGCGTAGCTGCTACCTGTACATTGCCTGCAGAAGATCTGTCAACAAACATACCACTGGGCAGATCAATAGCTACAACAGGGCAACCGGCCCCATTGATCTTTTCTACCAGCGCGGCTGTAACACCTTCCAGTCCACGATTCAATCCTGAACCAAACAATGCGTCTATGATCACACCTGAAAAAGTAATAGAGTGGAAGTTCTCTTTTGTTTGTATAAAACGGATATCAATTGCCGGATGCTGATGCAGAAGGGAAAGATTAGTTTGAAAATCTTCCGTGCCCTTATGTCCGAATTCAAGAATGTAAACAGTGACATTGCGGGCTGATAAAAGGCGGGCAATGGCCAATCCATCTCCGCCATTGTTTCCCTTGCCACAGAAAACAGTAAGCGGCTGATCGGGATAGTGCTCATTTAACCATGCAGTACAGGCAAGGGCGGCCCGTTCCATTAATTCTACAGAAGCAATAGGCTCCTGCGCAATGGTGTACTGGTCCCAGCGTCTGATCTGTTCGGCATTGAATACTTTCACAATTGTACGATTGTGATGATAAAAGTAGGAATTGTTGGCCGTTTGAAATAAACAATAATGACTGAGTTCCAGCAATCAAATTCCTACCAAGACGACGAAGACCACAAAGATTATTGCCTGAGTTATTTCTTTGTGGTCTTCGTCGTCTTGGTGGGAAATATCCAAAGCGGGTCTTTACCAAATAAACCCGGCTATTTCTTCCTTTTCCTTACTTCCACTTTTTTCTTTACTTCTCTTTTTGCTTCCGTCTTTACTTCAGCATTTTCTGTTTCTTCTTCGCTGTCATTTCCCTGCATATAATTGCCAAACAGGTCATAACATTTATGGGCCGTAGTGTAAATATTGCGGTTGAACTTATTGCCCAGGATAATGATAGTTGCTTTTTCATCCATCAGCCTTGCAAAAGCTGCATTATAACCATGCCAGCGCCCGAAATGATAGATCACTTTTTTTCCATTTGGCATGATCAGCATCCTGAAACCTAAACCATAGTTGTGGATAGAAGGCCGCTCAAGACTGTAAGGCGCAAAAGCCGAATCGAGCATATCCTTTTTCAGCAATTGCTCGGTATACAAAGCCTGGTCCCATTTCAGCAGGTCCTTGGGAGTGGAATAGATATTCTTATCCCCATAAGTGCCCTCCAGGAAATCATTGTCCCATACTGTGCCATTATAGTTGAAGGAAGGGATCACTTTGCCCGTGTCTGCTAAAGTAAAAACAAACGTATGTTCCATTTTCAGCGGCCCGAAATATTTCAGCTTCATATAATCCGGGTAACTGATACCGGTTATCTTTTCAATGATCATGGCCAGCAACACAAAATTGGTATTGCTATAGCTGAAACGCCGGCCGGGGCTGAAACTGCGGTTAGGCTTTTCTGTATATAATGTTTGCAATACGTCGGCATTGGTCACCTGCTTTTTCTTGTCCCAGTTGCCTTCCGACATAAAATAAAGGTAATTGGGCAGGCCGCTCCGGTGGCTGAGCAGCATCTTCACTGTTACTCCGGGATAGGGCAGGCCTGGAAAGAATTTCTGAATGGAATCTTCCAGCGACAGCAGGTTGTCCTGCACCAGACCAAGAATGGCAACACCCATGAAGGTTTTACTGGTAGAAGCGATATGAATGGAAGATGTATCTGTTATAGGCTGCTTACGGCCAACATCTGCAAAACCGGCATAGTTTTCATACAATACAACTCCATTCTTAGCAACCAGTATTCCTCCGCTGAACCCGCGTTGCAACAGCATACTGTCGAAGAAAGAAGACAGCAGGGTTTTATAATGTTTCAGTTCTTTATCCGGAAGGGGAGTAGGGGCAGGGGCATGATAGGCAGTATCAGCGGTTTTCTCAGTAGAGGGACTGGCATTCTTGCAACTATAAAAAAGACCCAGCAGGGCAACGGCAAATAAAGCGTTTTTCAACAGGCGTGTGTTTTTGAGTTTTGACAAAAATAGAACTTACAGTTGTTTGAACAAACGGTTAACTTTTCCCCATCCATACGTTTTATGGTAATAACGTCCTTAAGTATATTTGCAATATGGCAAGCGAAAAAACAAGTTACCCCAAAGAGAAGATCCGCATCCTGTTCCTCGAGAATATAAGTGACCTGGCAGTAAAGAACTTTCAGCAGCATGGATATACCAAAGTGGAAAAGATCACCAAAGCATTGACCGAGGAAGAACTGATCAAAGAGATCAAAGATGTTCATATACTGGGCATCCGTTCCAAAACGCAGATCACGCAAAAAGTGCTGGACGCGGCTCATAAGCTGCAGGCGATCGGATGTTTCTGTATCGGTGTAAACCAGGTGAACCTGGAAGCTGCTACCCGCCATGGTGTAGTGGTATTCAACGCACCTTATTCCAATACAAGATCCGTTGCAGAACTGGTAATTGGTCTTTCCATTATGCTGATCCGCCGCATCCCTGACAAAAACAAAGCCGCTCATGAAGGCATCTGGATGAAAGATGCCAAAGGCAGTTTTGAGCTCAGGGGCAAAACCCTTGGCATTATTGGTTATGGCAATATCGGCAGCCAGGTGAGCGTGCTGGCCGAAGCACTGGGCATGAAAGTGATCTTTTATGATGTGGAAACCAAACTGCCGCTTGGCAATGCTTCTGATGGCAAAACGCTGAAAGATGTGCTGGGCAAAGCGGATATAGTAACCCTTCATGTTCCGGAAACCCCGCAAACCAAGAATATCATCAATAAAACAACACTCAAATATTTCAAGAAAGGATCCATCCTGATCAATTATGCGCGTGGTGAAGTGGTGGACCTGGAAGCCCTCCGCAAAGCCCTGCTCGACGGGCAGCTTGGCGGTGCCGCCATTGATGTATTCCCCTGGGAACCGGAGAAGAATGGCGACCGTTTTCAATCGCCTTTACAGGACCTGCCCAATGTGATCCTGACCCCCCATATCGGCGGCTCCACGGAAGAAGCACAACAAAATATCGGGGAAGACGTGAGCATAAAGCTGTTCAATTTCCTGGAAAAAGGAATTACATTCGGTTCGCATACGGTTCCTGCACTGGCATTGCCACCACAGGAACGTTCACACAGGATCCTGCATATACACAACAACGTACCGGGTGTGCTTTCAGCAATCAATACTGAATTGTCAAAGCATAATATCAATATCGTTGGCCAGTATCTGAAAACGAATGAAGATATTGGTTATGTGGTGCTGGATGTGGACAAGCAGCTTTCCAATAAGGCTGTGCAGGTGTTGAAGGATGTGAAGGAGACGATTAAAGTCCGGATGTTGTATTAAAAATTATTGATTGTTTTGGAGTGTATTGACGCTACAAGGAATATTCGGAACTGTTGTTTTCTTTTTAGTAATAATATCTAATCTTATCTCGCCAAACTTCATTGCCTGAAAAGTCTGGCTAAGCTGTTCTTTAGATCCTTCTTTTATACTAAGGGGAATTGTTTGGTTCCGTTGGGTTACTGTAAAGTTGGTAAATCCGTAATAAATTTTGTCGCCAATGCTGGCGCTCGCAAAAACAATAGCATTCTTCCCAAAAGGTATCTGGTCTTCATATTGCTCAATATGAAAAATATTATCCTGACCAACTGAGCCAATAATGAGTAGTTTTTGTGCGGGAAAGAAAATGTACATGCGCAGAACTGGATTATTTGAAAAGTCTGTCTTTAGATGCAGCTTTATTTTTCTTACACCCAACTTCGACCCTTCATATTGGTTCCCATAAGACCAATCTGGTTGGGCTTCGATTCTAAAGTTATACATGCCATTGGTCCTGATATAATCTACAAAATTTTCTGCCGACAATTCTTCATTGTTCGTTGTAGGATCCTCTTCAGCCAGCAGCTTACCTGATTTCTCAGTAAGCGTGTCAATATAAAGAGTATCCAGGGCAGGGCGTTTGACTACCAGATCAGGATGCATCGCTGCTTCATTTTTTACATACTCCAAAAAGCAATCAATATCCTTATCTGTTAACATCGGATATGCGGTCATCATAGAGCCGAATTTCATCTTCAGGCACATAAAATAACTATTGGAGAAGGTTACCTTTCCAGGGTTCCTGATATACTCTCTCAAAAGTTCTCTGTCCTTTACTCTTTCCTCAACACCTGCTAAAGCCGGCCCCGTCAAATCTTTGAACACCGAATGGCAAGTAATACAACGACCTTCGAAGATTGCTTTCCCTCTGTCAACGCAGGGGTTAACAGTTTGATCTGACGGTTTTAAAACTGCGTGACCGACAGTATCGGCAGGTTGTTCATCGCTCTTAAAAAACCAACCGTCATCCTTTATTTTACCGGAATAGAAAGTCAATAATAGCAGGGTGGAAGATAAAAAGCAGATTAGTGGTTTCATGCAACAGTTGATTTGAACTGATCAATATCAGGACCGGCAACCAGGTAACACGTCACTGCAAAACAGAAAGAATAACCGAATGTTTAAAGAAATGCCATTATTTTCTTTGCCCTCGACCGGAACGCCGGTGTTTCACTATCCCATCTGTCTTCAATAATCGCTTTCAACTCAGGTTTTATTTCCGGGTATTGCCGGGAAAGATTTTCCAGCACTGTCAATGAAAACGCTTTCACGGCCGCTTTTTCTTTCGGATCGCTGATATACTCAAAACAAAGATTCATCGCCACACCATGATATTTTTTAGGAATATCAACATGCTGCAACAGGCGGATCGAATTGCGCCTGACAGACGGATGCGTATCTGTTCTTTCCAGGTTCTTGAATAAGGCCGGCAGGTGCTTCCTGATCAATGAAGGATGCGCTTCAATCACATAGCTGACGGGCCAGGCAGCCAGCTGCACCACACGGTACTCATCTTTTAAAAACAATTCGAAAAGCTCAGCAAAACGCTCCGGCGAATTGCCGACCCATTTAACGACTTTCAGACAATTTGCTTTGGAATGTTCTTCTAAAAGTTGTGCACGAAGGTCCATGAACTATCTTGATTGAATGAATAACTTTACAGATAACCTTTAGCAATGTACAGATTTCTGATTTCACTCATCGTCGTTTTCAGTCTTGCCTTGCAAGCCTGCAACGATAAACCGGTACCCAAGCCGATCGTGATGCAAACAGATTTTGGGCTCAAAGACGGCGCTGTGTCTGCAATGAAAGGGGTAGCCTATACAGTAGACCCACGCTTGCCTATGTTTGATCTCACCCATGAAATTCCCCCTTACAATATCTGGGAAGCAGCTTACCGCCTCAGTCAAACAGTACCATACTGGCCACCGGAAACAGTGTTTGTGTCGGTAGTTGATCCGGGTGTGGGAACTGATCGTCAATCGGTGGTAGCTGAAACAAGGATAGGACATTATATCGTAACACCGGATAATGGCACGCTGACTTTACTGGCTGATGAGATCGGTATTGTTTCATTGCGCCAGATCGATGAATCTGTTAATCGCCGTCAAGGTTCTTCTGCATCATATACATTCCATGGCCGTGATGTGTATGCTTATACAGCAGCCCGGCTGGCTTCAGGAAAGATCAGGTTTGAACAGGTTGGTCCGGAGCTAAACCGACCGGTGGTGAAAATACCGTATCAGCGGGCAGAATTAAAAGAAGGTGTCTTAAAAGGGAATATTCCGGTACTGGATATCCAGTATGGGAATGCCTGGAGCAATATTCCGGATAGTCTTGTTCAGAAAGCGGGTTTCAGGATCGGGGATAGCTTGGATGTAAAGATTTCGTATATGGATTCTTTGGTTTATCATGAAAGGATTCCGTATGTGAATACGTTTGGAGATGTGGCGGAAGGGAAACCATTGGGATATTTGAATAGCTTGTTGAATTTTTCAGTGGCAATCAATAGGGGGAATTTGGTGGAGGAAAAGAAGATTGGGTCTGGGGCAGAATGGAAGATTGAAATACGCAAATAGGCACGAATGAGCGTGAATAAAAGCGGCTGTATGAGAGTGGCCACGGATTACACGAATGGCTCCCGAAATTCATACGGTGCGTTTGAGGAATATTTGTTTAGGATCTATATGCTCTGTCCGAAAGTCAGCAGGTTGCTGTCAGGATCAAGTATTGAAAATTCTTTTTGCCCCCAGGGCTTTGTTTCTAAATGACCGTTGGGATGTATGTCTGTTTTATTGGCCAAAAATGATTTGTATAAATTATCAATGTCGTTTGTCCGGATATATACCTGTCCATAATTTTCTTTGGGATCAAGTTCTTTAAACTCAAAAAAGTGGATCTGTATATTGTCCTTTACCATCATTAAATAGCCGTTATAGTTGGTGTTTCCAAATTCTTTAAATCCCAACTTATTTACATAAAAATCCTTTGTTGCTGATTTATTGCGCATGGGCAATTTTGGATTAATCTCAGTTAGCATTTCTTTTTTTACAAAGCTCAAGATTCTCAACCGATTTGCGCTTGATTGAAATCAGTAAATCTGAGAATTGGGTCCGGAGGCTTAAATACTGGTCGGTAAATTATCTGTTCAGGATCGCATTACTGTAAAAGCAGCTTTTGAGGCCAATTACGGCCTTTTTTGTCCTATAATTTATATTATGTTAAATAGTTAATTTTTGAACTTATCCCTTTCCCAACATTCCATCTCCACCCACCAAATAAAAAACGGCTCCTTTTCAGAAGCCGTTTCCAATTCATCTCCTACCAAAGCTTAACGGATCGAACCATACAGATCATTCCATTTCTTCTCCTGCTCTGCAAATTTCGCAACATCAGCAGGTTTGCCTTTGGCTTTATCTTTTTTATAAGTATAAATATCACCCAGGTAGCCAGCCACATTTTTGTACTGTTGTTTTTCAGGACCGGTAAGTGATCCTTTTTTACCAAACAACTCGGCTGCTTTTTCATAAGAAACTCTTGCAGCTTCATAGTTCTCATCAAATTCTTTATCAAGCGCATCCTTTTTCGCTGCATTTTCTTTGGATGGCTGAGCACCAGGTTTGGTCGCTTTTTTGATCTCGGCAGCCAGGGCTTCTTTCTTTTCATTGATGCCAGCCGCTTTGTTGATATAGTATTCGCCGAGATAAAGATTCGGCAATATTTCATTGGGATTATTTTCCGCTGATTTCTTGAACGTCGCAACCATTTTAGTTTCCAGTTCTGCTGCATTGGCAGGCTTCACCGCTCCTTCCTTATCTGAATAAAGCGTGTCGTAGATAAGCTGACCGAGCAAAAGACTGGATTTATAGTTGCCGGGATCACTGGCCAGCACCTGTTCCAGCGATTTGATTTTTGCATCGAAAGTTTCTTCAAGACCTACGGCGAAGTCTGTTTTGTCATATTTGAAGAATTCGCTTTGAGGATAGAGCTCGGCACCAAGCGCTTTATATTTATCAAACGCTGCCATGTCTTTTTTGGTGAAATTATAACGCACCAGGTATTTGTAAATATCCTCAAAACCCTGTCCCTTGATCTTGGCATCAGCCAGGCGGCCGTAATATTTAGCAGCCACATCTGCTTTATTATCATTCTCAGCCATGATACCTGCAAGGATCAGGCTATTGGTATCCATTGGAGCGCCAAACAATTTTTTCTCGATCATGAAATCGGACAAAGCCACTGCCTTTTCAAATTTTGGCAGGCCTGCAGCCCATTTCTTTTCCTGGTAATCCTTATAGCCAGCATTGAAATAAGTGGTATGCAGGTAAGACGGTGCATTCTTATAAGGGATATCAGCCATGAGGGCAAGATCAGGTTGCATTTCCCTGTATTTCATGAAGGCTGCATAAGCATCTGCCCTCAATTGGTCAGCTTCCGCTGCATTGGCAGGATCATCTGCAACAGCAGCATAAGCTGTCGCTTTCAGGATAAACGCTTCGGGTTTGGAAGCAAATTTGGCATTCGCCATACCCTTGTCGATTTCCTTTTTGGCTTCTGCATACTGATTTACAAAAAGTTTGGTTTTGATATCATCATAGCGCTGTGCCTGGCCCATAATGGCAAACGCCAGCATCGTTAAAAGGAATGTGGTCTTTTTCATTATTTAAATTGAATTGATAGATAATTAATAATAAAACAATACACCCACTTTATTCTTCACTATTGTTTTCTGAAGATGGATTTGCTGCCGTATCCGTTGCGTCATCACCTCCTGTCTCGGGCGCAGCCGGGTGCGCCGCATCTGTCTGCTCTTCATCCAGCTTGGTGATGGCAGCTATTTCATCGCCTTCATCCAGCCTGATCAGTTTTACGCCCTGTGTCGCTCTTCCCTGTTCGCTGATATTGGCCACTTTCATCCGGATCGTTACACCACTTTTACAGGTGATCATCAGGTCCTGCGTTTCCGCCACATCCAGCATCCCTACCAGGCTGCCTGTTTTTTCGGTTACATTGATGGTTTTGACACCTTTACCACCACGGTTGGTGAAGCGGTACTCGTCAACCGGTGTTCTTTTTCCAAACCCTTTTTCACTCACCACCAGCACTGTTTTGGATGCATCGGTTTCTGGGTTTACACAAATCATACCAACTACCTCATCATTTGCGTCCTCCACTTCAATACCTGCCACTCCAATGGCGCCACGGCCTGTTGCCCTCACTTTTTCTTCGGAGAAACGGATCGCACGGCCACTCTTCACGGCCATCATGATCTCGGACTTGCCATCGGTCATTTTTGCTTCCAGCAGTTCATCTCCTTCGTTGATGGTGATGGCGTTCACACCTGTCTGGCGCGGACGGCTGAAATCAAGCAACTCTGTTTTCTTGATGATCCCCTTCTTGGTACAAAGTACAATATTGTGCGATTTTACAAATTCTTCATCTTTCAGGTCTTTCACATCAATGATCGCGCGGATCTTATCATCCTGGGGTAACTGGATAAGGTTCTGGATCGCTCTTCCTTTGCTGGTTTTCTCTCCTTCAGGTATTTCGTATACGTTCAACCAGTAGCATCTTCCTTTTTCTGTAAAGAACAGCATGCTATGATGGGTGGAAGCTACGAAAAGATGTTCAATATAATCCTCGTCCCTCGTTTTGCCCCCGATCACTCCCCGGCCGCCACGGCGCTGCGCGCGGTATTCATCTGCCGGTGTGCGTTTTATATAACCAAGATGTGAGATCGTGATCACCACGTCTTCTTCTTTGATCAGGTCTTTAATGCGCACTTCGTTGTCGAGATAGGTGATCTCGGTCTTCCGTTCATCACCATATTTTTCTTTGATCTCCAGCAGTTCTTTTCTGATCACACCATAACGGAGCGCTTCATTGGCCAGCAATTCTTTCAATTCCCCGATCAGCTTCATCAATTCATCATACTCTTCCTTGATCTTTTCTCTTTCCATGCCGGTAAGGCGTTGCAAACGCAATTCCAGTATGGCTTTGGCCTGCACTTCATCCAATCCCCAGCCTGCATTCACGAGATTGTCTTTCGCGATCTCTGGTGTAGCTGAGTTGCGGATCATGGTGATCACTTCATCCAGGTGATCCAGCGCTATCAGGTAGCCCTGCAGTATATGCGCCCTTTTTTCTGCTTCCCTTAATTCAAACTGGGTGCGGCGTACGATTACTTCATGGCGGAACTCCACGAACTCGCTGATCAGCTCTTTCAGGTTCAGCGTTTTTGGCCTGCCTTTCACAATGGCGACGTTGTTGATGCCATAAGAAGTTTGCAGTTCGGTAAGCTTATAGAGCTGGTTAACGATTACATTCGCTACCCCATCCCTTTTCAGATCGATCACGATCCGGGTGCCTTCTTTATTGTTCGATTCATTGTTCACATGCGCCACCCCTTCTATCAGTTTTTCATTCACCAGTTCGCCAATGCGGTTGGTGAGCGTATCCCTGTTCACCTGGTAAGGCACTTCTGTGATAATGATCTGTTCCCGGCCACTGGGTTTTGCATCAATATGCAAGCGGCCTCTCAGCACTACACGCCCTCTGCCGAAATGCATGGCAGCCTTCACTCCTTCCATTCCGTAAATGATACCGGCAGTAGGGAAATCAGGTGCCTTTACATATTGCATCAACTCATCGATCATGATCTCACGGTTGTCGATATAGGCAACACAACCATCGATCACTTCGGAAAGGTTATGCGGCATCATGTTAGTAGCCATACCTACGGCGATACCGCTGCTGCCATTGATCAGCAGTTGCGGAATACGTGTAGGCAGTATGGACGGTTCCTTTTCAGAGTCGTCAAAATTGAGTTGGAAATCTACCGTGTCTTTTTCGATATCATCAAGCATGTGCTCGCCCAGGCGGTCGAGCCTTACTTCGGTATACCTCATTGCTGCGGGATCATCACCATCCTGGTTACCGAAATTGCCCTGGCCATCAACCAGTGTATAACGCATGTTCCATTCCTGCGCAAGACGGGCCATGGCAAAATAAACAGAAGAATCACCATGCGGGTGGTATTTACCCAATACCTCACCTACCACACGGGCTGATTTTTTATACGGTTTGTTATGGTTCAGCCCAAGTTCGTTCATTGCGAATAAAATGCGCCTGTGTACGGGCTTGAAGCCATCTCTTACGTCCGGCAGGGCCCGTCCCACTATCACCGACATTGAATAATCGATGTACGCAGTCTTCATCTGCTCCTCGATATTTACCGGAATAATGCGGTCAATATCATTCGTTTCCTGAGGTCCAAAATTCTCTTCCATAATTATTAGGGATCTTTGTTATTTACCCTTCAAAATCAAGGCTTTTAAGGGCTTGCAAATC
>DATAJQ010000155.1:0-5244 GCA_036262095.1 Chitinophagaceae bacterium
TTTGAACCCGTTATGATAAATTTCAATTTTGTAATCTCCTCTTTGGAAGTCTTCCTGACGGATCGGGAACTGCACTGCTTTGCGTGTGCCTTGTTCGTATTCTACAGGAACTTTAGTAGTAAAGGGTTTGTCGCCATCAGCACGGGTAGTGAGTGTGCCTGAACCAAGTGAAGGATCAGAAATCACTTTACCGTCGGGAGCTGTTACCATGATGTACATGTCAGCAGGGCCTGATTTAGCGATACGGTTCTCAACATCAAAAGAAATTACCAGTTTGTCTACTCTTTTAGCTGTGGTGCTTACTTTTTCTTTGCCACCTCTTTTTTCATTGATCGGTGTGATCTGGATGTTGGAAGCGCTGAAAGTAGAACCTACATCAACAGTTTGTGCCAATGCTTCTTTTTCAGCAGAGGATGTTTGCAGGTTTTGTTCCAGGGTTTGTTTTTCAGTGGTCAACTGAGTGTTGTTGGCGGTCAGCTCCTGGTTTTCACCAGTCAGCCTTGATACTTCCTGCTCCAGGCTACCGATCTTGTCGTTCAGTTCTGAAATCAGGGTACGGGCTCTTGCCAGTTCAGCATCAGAAGCATTCTTTTTGCTGAGGATGCTGCGGATTTCTGCTTTTTTAGCATCGATATCTTTTTGCAGAGCTGTTTTTTCACCTTGCAGGTTATTGTTGGCCCCAGTGATGGAGTCGAGACGCATTTCAGCTTCATCATACATCAGCTTCAGTGAATCGCGTTGAGTCATGTAGCTGTCTGATTGAGTTTGCGCCACCTGCAATTTTTCGCCGGAGTTATTTTTATCCCAGAGGAGATAACCCCAGGTACCAAGCAGAGCGGCTGCAAGAATACCTATCAGTAAGTTGCGGTTGCCGCGGTTCTGTGGTGGCTGATTTTGCGGCGTAGCAGATGGATAATTCGTGTTTGTCATATAGATGGGTTTTTAAATTTCTAAAATGTTTAAAATTTTAAATGTAATGCCAAAGTTTCGCTAAATGAATAGTAGATTTTCAGATGGATAAGTGGTTTTTTCCAAGGTTAACAACGGCTTCGGGTGTCTTCGCGCAACACAATTCCGAAAACCGTGCCAGAAACTTTTTTGCCGGCGGGGAAAACTTCCGGGCGGCTTCCACAAAGAAAAGGCTAAAGCCTGTATCTTAGCGCATTATGGCGGTTGAAAAAATCATAGCGGAATGGAAAAAGGGAGTGTTCAAACCTGTCTATTGGCTGGAAGGAGAGGAAGAATATTTTATCGACAAAGTGATGGATTATGCAGAGCATCACCTCCTTCCGGAAAGTGAAGCTTCATTTAACCTTTCGGTTTTTTACGGCAGGGATTCTTCCTGGGCCGATATCGTGAATGCCTGCAGGCGATACCCCATGTTTGCAGAACGGCAGGTGGTGTTGTTAAAGGAAGCACAGCAAATGCGGGATATTGAAAAGCTGGAAGGGTATGTAGAAAATCCCCTGGCTTCAACCGTATTCGTGGTATCGTATAAAGACAAGAAGGTTGACGGCCGCACCAAATTTGCCAAAACGCTTAAGGAAAAAGGCGTTTTCATCAGCACCAAAAAAATTTACGACAGCCAGTTGCCTGAATGGACCCAGGAACTGCTTCGCTCAAAAGAACTCACTATTTCGCCCAAAGGCCTGGCTCTTTTGATCGATCATATCGGCAATGACCTGAGCAGGATCGAAAATGAGATCGAAAAAATTTTGGTCAATCTCGGCAAACGCAAGAATATTACCGAAGAAGATATTGAGGAATTCGTAGGTGTCAGCAAGGATTTCAATGTATTTGAATTGCAGGCCGCCCTGGCAAAAAAAGATCTGTCCAAAAGCATCCGGATCATCCAGTATTTTGAATCCAATCCCAAAGCAGCGCCGATACAACTGGTGCTTCCTTCCCTGTATAGTTTTTTCAGCAAAGTGTTTATGGTTTTCGGCGCCGGCTCGCAGGACGAAAAAGCGGTGGCTTCCGCACTCGGTATCAGCCCTTTTTTCGTAAAGGATTATATGCAGGCTGCCAGGACCTACGATTACAATGGGGTGGAAAAAATATTGCTGCTGCTTCACCAGTACAATCTCAAAAGCATAGGGATCAATGCCGCCGGCACAGAAGACGCTTCCCTGCTGAAGGAAATGGTGTATAAAATCGTGGCCTGAGCAACGGGTTTAATTTTTTTTGTTTCTCCAACAACTTATCTTGCGCGTATCAAATAATAAAACATGAAAAGACTTTCTCTCTTATCCTTTGCAGCAGCCCTGTTCTTTTTGACGAGTTGCGAAACCACCCGTGAGATCATTATCGGCAGCAATGGCGATGGTTCTATGAGCACAACAGTGGACATGAGCCAGCTTATCGGCATCGCTAAAATGTCCGGAAAAGGAGAGGAAATGAAAAGCCAGAAAGCTATAGATACAACGATGTCTTTTGCAAGCCTGGCAGACAGCCTCGATGGGGCAACTCCGGAAGAAAAAGAGCTGGTTAAAAAAGGCACCATGAATATGATCATAAACATGGAAGACGACAAATTCATTGCAAAAATGAATTTCCCTTTCGCCAATACAGGCGAGCTGGCCAAACTGGACAAATTATCCGGTAAAATGGCCCAGGAAGGAATGAAATCAATGAGCGGTAAAAATGCAGGCGTGCCGGATGATGAGATGCCCCAGGCATCTATTGATGATTATTTTACCACCACCTACAGCACAGGGCTTATTGAAAGAAAACTGAACAAAGAAAAATATGCCGCTATTGGAGACGATAAAGGCGCACAGGCATTGAAAGAAGTAAGCGAACAGGGAATGCCTATCTCCAGTAAGATCGTGATCAACCTGCCCCGTCCCGCTAAAAAAGTGGAAGGTGCTAATGCGAAACTTTCTGAAGACAAAAAGAAAGTGACGATCGAAAGTGATATGTCAGACTTTTTTGATGATGCAACGAAGATGGAATTCAAAATAGAGTACTAGAAGTTTTATCCCACAAAGACACAAAGAGCACAAAGGATATTTTTCTTTGTGCTCTTTGTGTCTTTGTGGGATTCAAAACTACTATAATATCTTAAGGCTATCTATTTTATCCTGATCGATCTGCTTCACCAACGCTTCCAGCGAATCAAATTTTATCTCCTCACGGAGATATTTTTTTACATAGATGCGTAAGGTGAGCCTGTAAATGTCCTGGTTAAAATCAAAGAGGTTTACTTCAATTACTCTTTTCTTACCATCCACAGTGGGGCGGAAGCCAATGCTCATCATTCCTTTCAAACGCTGGTCATCCTTATGCTGCGGGATGGTGGCATACACGGCATAGATACCATTGCCGGGGATGATCTTTTCTTCATCCGGCACCTGGATATTGGCAGTGGGATAACCCAGTTTCCTGCCCAGTTTATCCCCATCTACGACAGTCCCCGAAAAAAAGAATTCATAGCCCAGCAGCTTATCAGCAGTTTCAACCCTGCCTTCGAGCAGTGCTTCGCGGATGCGGGTTGAGCTGATAGCTATTTCATCGAGTATATGTTTGGGGATTTCTTTGAGCTGGTAACGAAAACGGGGCGCCATCAATTCCAGCAGGCGGTAATCGCCTTTCCGTTCCCTCCCAAAACGATGATCATAACCGATAATAATGGTGTGCGGGCGGAACCGCTTTACCAGGAAATGCTCCACATAGTCTTCAGCCTGTTGATTGGCAAAAGCGTCGGTAAATGGGACTATCACCAGGTGATCGATACCCAACTGCTCCAGTAGTTCGATCTTTTCTTCAAGGGTATTGATCAGACGGATGCCCAAGATGGTAGAGGAAACGATTTTGCGGGGGTGGGGATGAAACGTAATGATCACCGTTTCCCCATTAATGGCCCGGGCTTCGCGTGTCAGCTCATCTATGATCTGCCGGTGGCCGGCATGCACCCCGTCGAAAGTGCCGATCGTTACCACTGCGTTCCGGAATTCCGGTAACTGATCCAGGTTTTTGTGAATTTGCATAAAGAAATGCGAAGATAGTTAACGATACTTAACTCAGACATTTTAGCTAGTTTTGCGCCTTAAATTCAAGCATGAGCCTGTATACCAAACGCGGTGTTTCTGCACAGAAGGAAGAAGTGCATGCCGCCACCAAAAAACTTGATAAAGGCCTTTACCCCAAAGCTTTTTGCAAAATCTATGCAGATGTGCTGTGTGGCGACGACAACTGGGTGAACGTAATGCACGCCGATGGCGCCGGCACCAAAAGTATACTTGCTTATCTCTACTGGAAGGAAACCGGCGATCTTTCCGTATGGAAAGGGATTGCACAGGATGCTATTGTAATGAACCTCGACGACCTGCTTTGTGTAGGCATCTATGACCAGCTATTGTTTTCCTCCACGATCGACCGCAATAAACAATTGATTCCTGCCGATGTGCTGGAAGCCGTGATCAATGGCAGCCAGGAGTTCTTCGATACCATGAAGCAATTCGGGGTCAACATCACCTATATGGGCGGAGAAACGGCCGACGTAGGCGATGTGGTGAGGACCATGGCAGTAAATGGTACCATGACGGCGCGCTGGCCCAAGGCAAAACTGATCACCAATGAAAAGATTGCAGCCGGCCAGGTGATCGTCGGGCTCGCAGGGTTTGGCCAGGCGAAATATGAAGCAACATATAACAGCGGCCTTGCCAGCAACGGCCTTACCAGTGCAAGGCATGACGTGCTGCATAAAAGCTATGGACAGCGTTTTCCTGAATCGTTTGATAACTCGCTCGACGATTCAGTGGTTTATATTGGACCCCATCGCATGAAAGATGAAGTAGAGGTTGATGGAAAGAGATTGAGTATTGGTCAGCTATTGCTTTCTCCCACCCGCACTTTTGCGCCTGTGCTGAAAGAATTGCTGGAAAATCATTTTGACAGTATTAAAGGATTGATCCATTGCAGCGGCGGTGGTCAAACCAAATGCCTGAAATATGTACCGGAAAACGTACATATCCTGAAAGATAATTTGTTTACTCCTCCTGTAATCTTCGATCTTATTCAAAAAGCCAGTGGCGCAGACGAGCGGGAAATGTACCAGGTATTCAATATGGGCACCCGTCTTGAAATTTATACAACAGAAAGAGATGCAGCAAAACTGATCAGTATTTCAGAAAGCTTTGGCGTGGAAGCCCGCATTATCGGCAGGGTGGAAGAGGCTGAAAAACAAGCCCGCCTTACTGTGAAAACAGTGGCGGGGATGATTGAATACAAGTAAAGTTTTAG
>DATAJQ010000156.1:0-40814 GCA_036262095.1 Chitinophagaceae bacterium
CAGCCCGGCAGGCAGACTTTTGAATACAGCATATTGACCAATAGCCGTATCAATACAAAAGCTCAATTCGAAGAAATTGTTGTAAGAACAAGACCTGCCGATGGCAGCCTGGTTCGCCTGCGCGATGTGGCAAGGGTTGAGTTGGGGAAATTTGATTATACAGCCAATGCGTATGTGAATGGCAAGCCTGCAGCTTTTGTGCTGATCTACCAGGCGCCGGGAGCTAACGCGCTGGATACTTACAAGGGCGTCAACAAAGCCCTTGCTGACATGAAAAAGACTTTCCCTCCTGATGTGGATTTCCTGGTTCCCCTGGAAACAGCTTCAGTGGTGGAAGTGTCGATCAATGAGGTAATGCACACGTTGATCGAAGCATTGATACTGGTGGTATTGGTGGTATTCCTCTTCCTGCAAAACTGGAGGGCCACCCTGATCCCCGTACTGGCGATCCCTGTTTCATTGATCGGTACGTTTATCTTCTTTGGCCCGCTTGGGTTTACGATCAATACGCTGACCCTGTTCGCGTTCGTGCTTGCGATCGGTATTGTGGTGGATGACGCGATCGTGGTGGTGGAAGCAGTGCAGCACAATATTGACCATGAAAAGATGTCGCCCAAGGAAGCAACGCGCAAAGCCATGAAGGAGATCTCCGCCCCGGTTATTGCGATTGCCCTGATCCTTGCTGCGGTATTCGTTCCGGTTGGTTTTATTCCCGGTATCGTAGGCCGTTTGTATCAGCAGTTCGCTATTACGATCGCAGTATCCGTACTGATCTCTGCATTCGTGGCGCTTTCACTTACGCCTGCGCTTTGTACCATTTTGCTTAAACCTTCGAAAGATGAAAATGCAAAGAAGAATATCCTGGAAAAATTCTTTGCATGGTTCAATAAACATTTTAACAGGCTTACCAATGGTTATACGCATGGGGTAGGTGCATGGATACGCGGAACGCCTTATGTGCTGATCATGCTGGTGGCCTTATTCGTAGGGTTGACCTTCCTGTTCAAAAGCAAGCCCACGGGCTTTATCCCTACAGAAGATGAAGGACGGATGTTTGTGACCTATGAAATGCCTGAAGCTACTTCTACTACGCGCAGTATAGAAATGCTGAAAGAGATCATGGCGCGTGTGCAGAAACTGGATGAGATCAATGTAGTGGGTGGTCTGGCTGGTCTGAACATCATCAGCTTCTCCAATAAATCGAACGTGGGTACCATGTTTGTGAGTTTGAAACCATGGGACGACCGGAAAGGCAAGGAGCACCACGTACAAAATGTGATCAACAAGATAAGGGCAGTTACGGCTGACCTTAAGGAGGCCCGTGTGCTTCCGATCGCACCACCTGCGATCCCTGGTTTGGGTGCCACTTCCGGTTTCACTTTTGAACTGCAACAAACCAGCAGCACGGATGATGCCAAGCAATTTGAAAGGGTGGCCATGGAATTCCTGGGCAAGCTTAACCAGCGTCCGGAAATAGGAATGGCGTATACCTTCTTTAATTCCCGTACACCCAGCTACCAGGTGGATGTAGATAAGGACCAGGCTAAAAAGCAGGGAGTACTTGTATCGGATGTATATGCTACGTTGTCCACCTTCCTCGGCAGTAGCTATGTGAATGACTTTAACCTGTATGGCCGCAACTTCCGTGTAATGTCGCAGGCCGACAGTTCATTCCGCGGCGACCTGAGCAATATCAGCCGTTATTATGTGCGCAACAGCCAGGGGAATATGGTGCCGTTGGGTTCACTGATCACCACAAAAGTGATAGAAGCGCCTGCGGTGCTCTCCCACTACAATATCTACCGGGCGATCGAGATCAATGGTTCCCCCAAACCCGGCTACAGTAGCGGCCAGGCCCTTGAAGCTTTAAGGGAAGTGGCCAAAACCCTTCCGGCGGGTTATGGTTATGAATTTTCCGGTATGAGCCGTGAGGAAATTGCAGCAGGCAGCCAGCAGACCACGATCTTCGCCATTTCACTGGTGTTCGTGTTCCTGTTCCTGGCGGCATTGTATGAAAGCTGGTCGGTGCCGTTCTCTGTATTGTTTGCGGTTCCGATCGGGGCTTTCGGTTCGATCCTTACGTTGACATTTATTCCTTCATTAAGCAATAATATCTATGCGCAGATCGGTCTGATCACGCTGATCGGTCTGGCAGCCAAGAATGCGATCCTGATCGTGGAATTTGCCAAAGAGCGGGTCGACAGGGGCATCGATATCGTGCACGCGACCCTGCAGGCGGTAAGGCTGCGTTTAAGGCCTATTGTGATGACTTCCCTGGCCTTTATCCTGGGCGTGTTGCCACTGGCCTTTGCAAGTGGCGCAGCGGCTGAGAGCCGGAAAACGATCGGCTGGACCGTATTCGGCGGTATGCTGGCGGCTACCACGCTGGCGATCTTCGTAGTGCCGGTATTGTTTGCATTGATCACGAGAATATCTTATGGCAAGAAATTGAAGCGCCTGCAGGAAGAACATCGCAAACAGGAAGAGATTGATCAGAAGATTATTGATGAGAGATTGGGGTAGAAGGGTGGTGTTTGTTGAGTGTTGAGCGGTATTCGATGGCCGATGGCCGAATGACTGAAGGCATTTTCCATTGTCACCGCGACCCTGCTTTAAGACTCATTCTAATTCAATGTATATAAGAGCCGGGGTCTCCTCAACGTTGGGGAAGACCCCGGCTCTTATTGTATTATACCTGTTATTTTCCTGAACCAGGGCCGCGGTGACAATGGAAAAGGAACTGTCTGGCCGGTTTGCGTATTAACGGCCATCGGCCATCGGTCATCGGCCTTCGAACACCGCTCAACGAACACCGCTCAACGAACGCCGAACATCTCCCTCCATTCCTTGTTATTATACCAGTTTTACACATGCTATTCAGATAAGCCGATTGCCGTGCTTTTAACGCACAAATAGGCTTATTTTTGACGATTAAATTCCTCTGTAAGAATGGAAAAGACGACTGAAAATGAAAAAGTTTCCCTGCTGATCATCGGCAGCGGACCGGCAGGATATACAGCAGCCATCTATGCCTCCAGGGCTAACCTGAAGCCTGTTCTGTACCAGGGTATTCAGCCTGGTGGGCAGTTGACCATCACCACCGAAGTGGAGAATTACCCCGGCTACGCTGATGGCGTGCAGGGCCCCGAAATGATGGTCGATTTTGAAAAGCAGGCCAAAAGAATGGGAGCAGATATCCGTTTCGGGCTGGCTACCAGGGTAGACCTTTCAAGCCGCCCCTATAAAGTGGAGATCGATGAAGAAAAATGGATCGAGACAGATGCCATTATTATTGCCACCGGCGCTTCAGCAAAATGGCTGGGATTGCCCAGTGAAGAAAGGTTGAATGGCTTTGGTGTCAGCGCCTGCGCTGTGTGCGATGGCTTTTTCTTCCGTGGTAAAGAAGTGGCGATCGTCGGAGCAGGGGACACTGCTGCAGAGGAAGCATTATATCTTTCCAAACTTGTCCCTACTGTGCACATGTTTGTCCGTAAAGGAGAAATGCGCGCCAGCAAAGTGATGCAGGAAAGAGTACTGAACACATCCAATATCAAAGTGTACTGGAATACAGAAACCGATGAGATACTTGGGGATAAAACTGTTAGTGGGGTACGTATTAAGAACACTAAAACCGGTGAGATAAAAGAAATACCTGTCAATGGTTTTTTTGTCGCAATCGGCCATCAGCCCAATTCTGACATCTTTAAAGGAATGCTGGATATGGATGAAGCGGGTTATATCAAAACAGTGCCCGGCAGTTCCCGGACAAATGTGGAAGGTGTGTTTGCAGCCGGCGATGTGCAGGATAAAATTTACCGCCAGGCAGTGACCGCGGCTGGTAGTGGCTGTATGGCTGCGTTGGATGCAGAACGTTATTTAAGTTCAAAAGGTCTTCATTAATCATACTGTATGCCCGGTCTTATCACCATCTCCCTGCACAATGTCCGCTTCCGCGCTTATCATGGCCTTTATCCTGAAGAAAGGCAAAAAGGAAATGATTTTGTAGTGAACATGCAGGTAGGGTATGAACCCGGGCAGGAAACAATATTATCGCTGGAGAATACGATCGATTATGCAGCTTTGTTTGAAATAATCAATCAGACTATGCAGCAGCCGGTAGACCTGCTGGAAACCCTGGTGCAGACGATCGCACATGAAGTGCATGATAAGTTTCCTGTTGTAAAAAAAATAAGTGTTTCAGTGGAAAAGTTGAACCCGCCGATTGACAAGTTCTCAGGAAGTGCGGAGGTGAAATATGCCTGCGATTTCTGAATCAGGCTTTGCTTGTTATGACCATTGAAGGGAATATCAATGTGAAACGGCTTCCCTCTCCCAGCCTGGAAGAGACTTCCAATGTCAACTGATGATAGTCTGCGATAGATTTTACAATCGAAAGTCCCAGACCATATCCTTCTTCTTCAGACCTGCCTGATTTTTTAAAGCGATCAAAAAGTGTAATAATAGCCTCAGGCGCTATGCCGATGCCTGTATCGTCAATATGTAACACAAGGTCGCCATTACTAAGAAATTCTCCATTGATACAGATAGATCCATTTTCTTTATTGTACCGGATGGCATTATTGATAAGATTATATACAAGCTGAAAAAGCAGGTCCCTGTTGCTTTCTTTTACCAGTACACCCGTAGGTACCGAGAGCTTAAGTTGCACCCCTTTTGCGAGAAGACGGTCCTGCAATTCGTCGATCACTTCCTGCAACAGCGATTTGATATCTATTGTTCCTGATCGGGCAAACTGATCATTCTCTATCCGAGAGATCAATAACAACGAACTAACGATCCGCTTCAACCTGTTTAAGGTCTTCATCATACCGATAATCCTGTCCTGGGCTTCATCACTCAGATCTTCCATCAGCAAATTCTCCATTTTATTCTGCAGAATAGTGATCGGCGTCATCAGTTCATGCGAAGCGTTGGAAGTAAACTCGCGCTCCCTTTCAAAATCTTCCCGGATCTTGTTCATCAATTGAATTAGTGATTCATCAAGGTACCTGAAATCAGAAGTGGATGTTTTGATAGGTTGCAGATGTTCCTTGAATGGGAATTTACTGTTTACCAGTTTACTCCGGATAATCACGTCAAGGGGGCGAAGTAACAATCTTGTATATATAAGATCGGTAATGATCGTAACGGCGATCAGCCCGATCAGCACATATAAAGCCACTTTTTGCAAAGGGCGGTTGTACTGGTTGATGGTGGCCGTGGTTTTACCTACCTCCAGCATGTATGATTTGCCCTGGTAGGAAAATTCATGGTTCAGTACACGGTAGGTGAGGGTATCGCCTTCAACCAGGCGCTGCGATGTTTGTATGGTATCGGGAAGAATTATATTGGCCGGTTCCAATGAAATGTATTCTTCTTTCAGCATGGTGTAACTGCCATAACTGGAATCTCCCTGCAAATAATAATCGATACCATTTTGGTTGATCACTTTCAACACCTTTTTTTTCTGCTGGTCGAGGTAATAATTGGTGTATTGAAAAGCGATCTTTTCTACAAGTAAAGGCAATAACCATACGAACAGGGTTACGATCGCCAGTTTTGAAAGCGTTACAAAAAGCGTGAGTTTGGTAAGCAGTTTCAAATTCAGAGCTTTATTTTATAACCAATCCCCCTGATCGTTTGCAGCCAGTCTGCCGGCGCAAAAACGGTCAGTTTCTTCCGGATATTCTTGATGTGCACATCAATATAATTGGAATCATAATCATCAGAAGATAAATTTCCCCAGATATGCTCGCTGAGCTGCATGCGTGTCAATGGGCGGTTCTTGTGCAATAGCAAATAGCTCAGCAGGTCAAATTCCTTGCGCGAAAGATCAATATCTTCTCCATTAAAAGAGACCGCTCTCCGGTGAAGATCGACATTGAAATCACCCAGGTCAACCTGCGAATCTTTCAGGCCGGATTTACGGCGGGCGATCGCATGCATCCGCGATTGCAGTTCGAGCAGGGAAAAAGGCTTGGCCAGGTAATCATCAGCTCCGAGATCAAGCCCTTTAATACGGTCTTCCAGGTCGCCTCTGGCAGTGAGAATAATATAGGAAGCCTGGGGGCAATTCCTTTTTGCTTCTTCCAGCACCAGCAGGCCATCCTTATCCGGCAAGCCCAGATCGAGTAAAATAAAATCGTATTGATTGTCTTCCATCAGCCGCATGCCCTGTTTGGCTGTGAATGCAAGGTCGCACAGGTATGACTTCATCAGGAATGCTTCCATTTCCAATGCCATTGATCTTTCATCTTCGACGATCAGTACTTTCATCCGGCGATATTATGCGTTAAAACTGGTAATAAAAACTGGCAGTTACAAATGAATTCACCTGGCCTGAACCTGTTTGGGCTTTTTTCCCCAGAACAGACAATTGGTATGCCAGTTCAAGCATATAGTGTGCCCGGTTATAAGCCAGGGGGAGTTTCAGGTTGTACGACAGGAGATCAAAACTGGTCCTTGTTTTGGTGGTAGTGGCAGGAGGCGGGCCAGGCTGCCCGAGGATCGGCCCGATAATTCCAAGCACGCTATCCCGGAAATTCTTTTCTTCAATATAGGTTTCATAGAAACGCTGCGTGCCGGCCGTGACATCGATCACCGGGTTGATCGTTACCAGGTCTTTCTCATTAAAACTTCCAAGGGAGATCATTTTTCCAATACCGGCTGTAACGAATACATCGTTTGTTTTTCCAAAAGCATAATCGCCATTAAGTGAAAAGCTCAGCCAGTTGGTATATGTTAAACCAAGACTTGCATTATCTGCATTGGCTGCCTGCAGAAAAGGAGAATGAGAGGGATAAAATGTATGGCTGTAACTGATATCTGCACTAAGGCGTTCGCTGAGATTAAAGGCATAACCAGCTCCCAGGCTGGATGCTGAAGCAACGGTTTGCGAATCGTGCAGCAGGCGGTAAGCCATAGCCGTTGCATATAAACCTGACTTATGATGGTAGCTTGCCACTGCTGCCACATAAGGTGTTTTCTCCAATGCTTTCTGCCCATAATAACTTGCATTATTGGCATAGCTGGCGCCAATGGTAAAAGTGGAACGTGGCGTTTCGCTGCTATCTGCAACAGTATTCTCCTGCTGTGCATGACCAAAGTGGTAGACCGCCAGAAAGATTATGGTGATAGGTAGTTTCATGTGTGTCAGGGTTAAGGGATCAATGAACCTACACGTTTTATAACAGGCTTAATGATCTTGTTGGTTTTAAGCGGGACGGAAGGCAGGGCAACAGGTTTGATCTGTTTTCTTGCTTTGGGCACTACTTTGATGACCGATGGAGTAGTGGTGACCGGCTTTTCTGTTTCTGGTTTTTTTTCCGGTTCAGGTTTTTCATCTATCGGTTTTTTTGCCGGAGGCACAGTATCAGTCAGCACATGAACGGGCACCTGGAGAAAGGCAACAGGCTTCCCTTCGCTGGCAGCGCTTGCAAAAGAGCAGGCCAGGAAAATAATTGCTATACCGGTTATCCGGGCAAAAGGATAGTGGGCCATCACTTTTTAAAAGTGGTTTGCCCCCGAAAGGGGCAAACCGGATTGTTTATTTAATTTTCAATAGGGTGCTATTATCTATAGCGGCTTTGTTTTTAATGGCGACAGGTTTGGGCTTAACAGCCGTAGCGCTCTTCACCGCCGTTTTTGTTGTTGCATTAACCTTGCCGGTTTTTACAGCTACGTCCTTATTCACGGCTGTGGTTGCTTTTGCAGCCGCCTGGGAAGGAAGCGCTACTGTATTATCAAGAGACGTTGCAGCGTTCAATTTATTGTTTTTTCCTGCTGAAATAGCCGCAGAAGATTCAGCTGTTGTAGCGATTTTTGCCTTTGGCGAAGCTTGCTCAGCTACAGTCACCGTTTGGTCGGCCTTCGCTGCTGCACGTGCTTTTTCTTTATGAATTGCAGCCTTTGTTTTTGCCTGTGCGCTAATGGCCGCTTCACTGGCTTGGTTTACGGTGGCTTTGGGCTGAACAGTTGTAGAAGAGTTTACGGATGCATTGGTATTTACAGCAGTTGCCTGTTCATTGGCTTTTACATTTGTTTTTACATCAACAGACTGAGCTGTTTTTACTGTTGCTTCCTGGGCAAATACAGCCGGCGATAAAAGCAGGGCTGCATATAAAAGTTTCATTTTCATAATGTTTGTTTTTTTAGGGTGAATGATGTGTCATTGACAAAACAAACGTACAGTGCGAACATGAAGCGAAGATGAAAAACACGAATTGTGCGAATAAAACCGGAATCTGGCGATAAATAGGGGGCGCGGATAAATGCGGATGGGGCAGGATTTTATTAGAGTGGAAAGGTTATTTCATATACTACAGGCCACATTTTGCCGGTTACGAAAATGCTGCCGGTTGCAGGGTTATAGGCTATGCCGTTCATTTCGAGGGAGGCAGGGTACATTTGATGGACTTCGTTTGCAAGGGAACTGAGATCAAGCCGCCCAACAATATTGCCGGAGGCGGGATCTATTTTAACGATATCGGAAGTGGTGTATATATTGGCATAGATGAATCCATTGATGAATTCGAGTTCATTTAATTTATCAACGGGATTTCTTGTGTCGGAAATTGCAATGGTTTGTTTTACCGTTAATGAATCCGGATAAAAATAAGTGAGCTGACTGGTACCGTCACTCATGATCAGGTAAGTGCTGTCTGTTGTAAAGCCCCAGCCTTCTTTATTGGGAAAACTGAACTCGCCCAGGGGCTTGAATGTTTTTGCATCGTAGATGAATCCCTTTTGAGTGGTATACGTCAACTGGTAAATCTTATCGCCAAAGAACACAATGCCTTCGCCAAAATATTTCTTTTTGTCGATTTCTGCTTTCACATCGATACGACCGGTTTTCAGGCTCAGCACGCCAAATAAAGACCGAGTACTTTCGAGTCCTGGTTGAGCTCCTGTGCTTTCGTAAAGAAGACTGTCATGGAATAATAACCCTTCTGTAAAAGAAGTAGTATCGTGCAGGTAAGTTCTTTTTACGGCATAATTGATCAGGGGAATAACAGGGCCGGAATCTTCTCCTTTCTGGTCATCTGTATCCTTGCAACTTCCCAGCAATAAGGTTAACAGGATGGCAAGTGTAAATGTTTTCTTCATGGGTTTTTCTTGATCAGATTACTTTGTTCTTCCATCTTCCACTACGGAGATACAGGGAAGATAATAAAAATATGGTGCTCCAGTATATGAATTCAGATGCCCAGGCTGCTACCAATGATAAATGCCATACCTGTAACACGCAATAAACATATACACTGTAGATCAGGATGGCAATGATCTCTATCCCCAGGTTCACGCGCGTATTGGCTGTGCCTGTTACCGCATTCAGGTAGGCTGCTCCAACAGACATCAGCAGTAAAGCCACCGATACTGTACGCAATACCGGAATAGATTCGCTGATAAATGCAGCATCATCTGAAAAGATACCCAGGAATACTCCCGGAAGCAGGTTAAGCACCAGGCAAAGGGCAGCAGTGAATGCAAGGCTTAATCCTGCGATCTTTTTTACAAGAAATAAAACCTGCGATTGCTTTCCCTGCCCAATGATATTGCTTACCATGGCATTGCTGGTGCTGGCAAAAGCCCATACGAATATTCCGAATACGGCAAATACTGTGCGCATGGTATTGCTGATCGCCAGTGGCCGCTCTGCATGTTCGCCACTTCCACTGTTCTCGATCAGTATATAAAACAGGAACCAGGCTCCCACGCTTAATACAAACTGCATCACAAGGGGCGAAGACTGCCGGAAGATCAATCCTGCCAGTGGCCGGTTGAACCGTAAATGGCTGAACAGGGAGAAACGATGATGGAATTTTTTAAGGAAAATGATACTGAATACTACCAGTGCACCGGTAACTTCTGCACAAACAGATGCAACGGCGGCACCGTTGAAACCGAGTTGCGGCAGCCCGAATTTTCCATAGATCAACCCATAATCGAGAAAGATATTTAAAGCTGCTTCTGCAATAAAGCCGTATTTCATATACCGGCTGTTATTGGTGCCCACAAGCAAAGCATTGCCCATCTGGAAGAGGTAAAGAAAAGGCAGACCCAGTATGCGGATGCGGACAAATAGCGTTGCTTCTTCCTGTATCCTGGAATTATGGAGCACTGACGAAAGAAAAAATGAGCCTGCGATAACCGTGATCAGGATATTGGCAAAGGCAAACAGCAAAGCGATCCAGATGGATTGTGCAAACATTTTCCCGATCTCTTCCGGCCTGTTTTCTCCGGCCCTCCGCGCGATCAGGGCCTGTAAACCACTGTTCAGCCCATTACCCACAAGGGCAAACACCAGGTAATAAACACCGGTAATGCCTGCAGCGCCGAGCTCTGTTTCCCCCAATCCACTTAAGAAAATGGTATTAGCCACAAAATTGAGCTGAGGCACCAGCAGTGCCAGCGAAATAGGCAGGGCGATTTTTAAGATTTGTTTAGTGGATATCTCAACCTGCAGATCGTTATTTGGAGCAATGTTTGCCATTGGAGGGTAGCAAACTTACGAAATGGCATTGTAATCAATTCACTGCCCTGAGGGAATTAGCGGCCCTGGCCGGAGGCGCCTGCGCCGCGGCTGGCTAATTTTGCCTATCATTGCAACAATTAAAACGAACAGGTGAAACAGGTTTTTCATATCTTATCCGATTCAACGATCAATTCTTCTGAGAAAGTGCTGGCCATACGTGCCGGCGAAAAGCATTTTGGCTTTGCCGTTACTTCTCCTGATGCTGCAGAACTCTACCGCCTTGCCTGGTACACAGACACACGCATGGAAGAAGATTCATTGCAGGAGATCTATAAAAATCATCCCGAACTCAGTGATAGTTACTCCAGGATATTGGTTGGTTATGATCATCCGCAAAGCGTGCTGGTGCCGCAGGTGCATTATCACCAGGAAGAAGCTCCGCAATTGCTCAAAGCCGTGTATGGAACGCTGAGCCAGGACCTGTTTATGACAGAATATGTGGCAGACTGGCAAATACAGAACATCTATACTGTGCCGCGCGAAACCACAGAATGGATAAGCAGGCATTTTGCCACGGGCGACCGCTGGCATACTTATACCATCGGATTAAAGAATACAGGTTTTATTGATCCGCAAGGATCATTGGCTATTGATATAAGGCCTGAGGATTTCTCTTTACTGGTAACAAAGGGTAACAAATTATTGCTGGCGCAAACTTATTCTTATTCCAATCCCGCAGATGTATTGTATCATTTGCTGAATATCTGCAGGCAATTTTCCTTTACACAGGAAAGTGTGCAGGTGGTGTTGTCGGGACTGATCACGCAGGAATCAGCCCTTTACCGGGAATTGTATAATTATTTCCTGCATCTCAGATTCCGGGATTCCGGCTGGATGCTGCCTGAAGGGGACCAGCAATACCCGCTCCATTTTTTCACCTCCCTTAATGACCTGGCCAGATGCGCATCATAGCAGGAGAACATGGCGGCCGGAGGATCAATCCACCGGCGAAAATGCCGTACACACGGCCTACGACGGATATTGCAAAAGAAGGACTGTTCAATGTGCTGCAGCATAAACTGGATCTGGAAGAGTTGACCACGCTTGATCTTTTTGGGGGAACAGGCAGTATCAGTTATGAACTGGCTTCCCGCGGTGCCAAACAACTTACCATAGTGGAGAAAGATAATGCCATGTTTGATTTTATTAAGAAAACTGCGGCATCACTGCACATAGAGAACATAAAAATGGTGAAGATGGATGTGTTCAAATTTATTGAGCAATGCACTGATCGCTTTGATTTTATTTTTGCAGGCCCGCCTTATGCGTTGACCACTATTGATGAATTGCCCAAACAGATCGTGGAAAAACAATTGCTTAAACCCGGCGGATGGTTTGTGCTGGAACATACACCCCGTAATGATTATAAAAATTTTCCTCTGTTCAGGATGGAAAAGAATTACGGGACAACGATATTTTCATTTTTCGTGAATGAGTAAGCGGTTCGCCAACAACCAATAACAGCATGCTGAAAAAAGACGCCCGTAAATTATACCGTCAAAAAAGAATGGGGCTTTCCATCCAGGAGATGACCAGGCTGGATGATCTTTTGCTGATACAATTCCAATCTGCGGGCATCCCTTTTATTAATACCCTGCTTTCTTACTGGCCGATCGAAGAAAATAATGAACCGGATACTCATTTGTTCACTGAATACCTGAAATTCCGTAACCCTGAACTAAAAGTATGTTACCCTGTATCCGATTTTTCAGCGCTTACAATGCAGGCCGTGGTTACAGATATTGATACGCCATTTATCAAAACGGAACTGAACATTCATGAGCCGGACAGCAAGGATATTTTGCTGCCCGAACATATCGACGTGGTATTTGTTCCTTTACTGGCTGTTGATAAGCAAGGCTACCGGGTGGGCTATGGAAAGGGTTTCTATGATAAATACCTGGCTGCCTGCAAGCCGGATTGCATCAAAGTGGGGTTCAGTTATTTTGAGCCTATTGATAAGATTGATGACCGCCATGAATTTGACATACCTTTAGATATTGTTATCACACCGCATAGCACTTATGTTTTCTGATTTCTTTTTAAAATCGTTCCGGATACTGCTTTTACCGTTTGCATTTCTGTACTGGCTGGCTATTGCTGTGCGTAACTGGTTATACGATAAAAATATTTTCCGTTCTTCTTCTTTTGGCCTGCCATTGATCTGCGTCGGTAATCTTTCCGTTGGAGGCACAGGTAAATCACCCATGGTGGAATACCTTGTAAGGTTATTGAAGAATCAATTTAAAGTGGCAACGCTTAGCCGGGGATATAAACGGAAAACAAGGGGATATGCACTGGCAGGCCCTGCTGCCACGGCTCTGGAGATCGGGGATGAACCAATGCAGTTTCATATAAAATTTCCCGAAGTGCCCGTAGCCGTAGGTGAGGAGCGGCTGGAGGCTATTCCCCAATTGTTGCATGACCGGCCGGAGACTGAGGTCATTATCCTGGATGATGCCTTTCAGCACCGGAGTGTAAAAGCCGGGATGAATATTTTGCTGACAGATTATCACAATTTGTTTACCCGCGACTTTTATTTGCCTACCGGCGACCTGCGCGACCTTAAATCGGGCTATAAGCGGGCGCAGATCATTGTGGTCACCAAGTGCAATCCATCCATTACAGCGGATGAAAAACAAAAGATCATTAAAGAGATCAATCCCCAGCCAGGGCAGCAGGTATTTTTTACCTCTATTGAATATGGGGAAGTGTATCATATACTGGACAGGAAACAGACCAGCCTTTCTGAGAATACCGAAGTGCTGCTGGTCTCCGGTATAGCCAATCCCCGCCCGCTGGAACGTTTGCTGGAGAAATACTGCAGGTCATACCACATAATGCCGTATTCAGACCACCATATTTTCACCATAGATGACCTGAAGGATATCCGCAAAAAGTTCAGCAACCTGGAGGCGGAAAATAAAATTATCCTCACAACAGAGAAAGATGCCGTCCGTTTAGTTAAATTCAATACTGAAATGGCCGACTGGCCGATCTATGTCATTCCTGTCCGGCATCATTTTTTATTTGGAGAAGGAGAGAAGTTCAATCAGGCGGTTATAAATTATATCCAGGCTTTTCAGAAGTCAGGAAAAAAATAAAATATGGGTAGAAAAAATACGACCAGAAAAAAACATAAACAAACCAGTGCAGCAGGGAAGACCTTTAAAGGTGTTTTGGATATTACGCGTTCGGGAATGGGGTTTGTGATCGTGTCTGATATGGAAACAGATATACTGATCCGTCCTAATGATTTTAACACGGCCATGCACGGCGATACAGTGATCGTGCGCGTGCAGGGTGGTGGAGGAAGACGGATGCAGGGAGAAGTGATCGAAGTGCTGGAGCGGAAGCGGAAGGAATTCATCGGCCAGTTGCAGATGAATGAAAACTTCGCTTTCTTCATTGCAGAATCAGAAAAACCGATGCCGGATTTCTTTATTCCTTTATCCAATATCAACCAGGCAAAAGATAAGGACCGGGTGCTGGCACGCCTCGTGAAATGGGAGAAAGGAGATAAACGGCCGGTTGGTGAAATAATAAGTGTACTTGACGCAGAGAATACCAATGATATAGCCATGAAGGAGATCCTGCTGGAAAACGGCTTCCCGCTTGAGTTTCCTGATGAGGCACTGGAAGTGGCTGCCCGCATACCAGATGCTATTCCTTCTGCAGAGATCCAGAAAAGAAAAGATGTAAGGGAGATCCTGACCTTTACCATTGATCCTGTTGATGCAAAGGATTTTGACGACGCTATTTCTTTCCGTGTATTAAAAAATGGATTGTATGAAATAGGCGTGCATATAGCTGATGTAAGTTATTATGTGGAGCCGGATACAGCGCTTGATAAGATCGCTTATCAGAAAGCCACTTCGGTGTATTTACCAGACAGGGTGAATCCTATGCTGCCGGAGCATATCTCCAATGTGCTTTGCTCGTTGCGGCCTGATGAAGACAAACTTACTTTCTCCGCTATCTTCCAGCTCAACAATAAAGCCGAAGTAAAGAACTACTGGCTGGGTAGAACGGTTATCCATTCAGACAGAAGATATACGTATGAAGAAGCGCAGGATGTGATAGAAACAAAAGCCGGTGATAATGCAGAAGTGATCCTGGTACTGAATGACCTTGCACAGAAGATGAGGAAGAAAAGGTTCAATAAAGGGGCCATTAATTTTTCATCGCAGGAAGTAAGGTTCAAACTGGATGAAAAAGGCGACCCTATCGGCATCGTTGTAAAAGAAAGCAAGGAAGCGCATCAGCTTATCGAAGAGTTCATGTTGCTGGCCAACCGCTATGTAGCGGAAAATATTTCCAAAATAAAAGTGAAAGGCAAACCGCTGCCTTTCCCGTATCGTATACATGATACACCTGACCAGGAAAAGCTTCTGCCTTTTATTGCGTTTGCCAATAAGTTTGGCCATAAGTTCGATGCTTCATCACCCGAGGCGATCGCAGCATCGTTCAATCAGCTTTTAAAAAACGCACATGGCAAGCCCGAGCAGCACGTGTTGGAGCAATTAGGCATCCGCACAATGGCGAAGGCAAAATATACGATAGAGAATGTAGGGCATTATGGGCTTGGCTTTGAGAACTACTGCCATTTTACTTCTCCCATCAGGCGTTATCCTGATATCATGGTGCACCGGATATTGCAGGAAACGCTCGACAATCATCTTCATCCTGATAAAAAACTGGAAGATAAATGCAAGCACTGCAGCGAACGGGAGCGGGCAGCCATGGAAGCGGAGAGAGCTGCCAACAAATACAAACAGGTGCAGTATATGAAGAACCATGTAGGCGAGGACTTTGATGGTGTGATCAGTGGCGTGGCCAGTTTTGGTTTCTGGGTGGAAACAGTTGACACAAAATGTGAAGGATTGGTTAGTGTCAATAACCTGCTGGAATATGACGAGTTCAGGCATGTTGAAAATGATTATGCGCTGGTAGGCATGCGCAGCGGCAAAAAATTCAGAATGGGTGATAAAGTGAGGATAAAAGTTGTGTCCGCCAATTTACTGAAACGCCAGTTGGATTATGATTGGGTGATGACCGGGGAGGAAGAAAAACCCAGGTCGAAAGGAAAGGCTAAGAATTCAAAAGTCAAAAGTAAAAATTCGAAATAATGCCTTTTTTGCCTTTTGATTTTTGAATTCCCGGTGAAGCTCCTGGTTACCGATTCAATATTATCTTCGCATCATGCAGACGTTTGAACAATTGTCACGGCAGTTCGCCCTTTATTTTGAACAGCCCCATTTTCCTGAATCCCCAGCTACCTTGTATGGCCCCAACCTTTATTTTCTGCAGATGGGTGGGAAGCGGGTTCGTCCTGTGCTTTGCCTTATGGGTAATGAATTGTTTGATGAAATAGGGGATAATGCCTGGAATGCGGCTACCGCTGTGGAGTTGTTCCATAATTTTACCCTGATCCATGATGATATCATGGATAAAGCCCCGCTCCGCCGGGGTTTTCAAACCCTGCATACAAAATATGGCGAGAGCACTGCGATCCTTGGCGGGGATGTGATGCTGGTGACGGCTTATGCGCAGATCAATAAAATAACCGTTTCCTTTCTTCCGCAGATATTACAATTATTCAATACCACTGCCCGTGAAGTATGCGAAGGCCAGCAGTTGGACATGGACTTTGAAAAGCAGGAAAAAATTGGCCTGGATGCTTATCTACGGATGATTGAGCTGAAAACTTCTGTATTGCTGGCCGCAAGCCTGAAAATGGGAGCTATACTGGGCGGGGCCGGTGAACGCAACCAAAACCTGATCTATGAATTTGGCAAAAAGCTGGGACTGGCTTTTCAGGTGCAGGATGATTACCTTGATGCGTTCGGGGACCCTGCAAAATTCGGCAAACAGGTAGGAGGCGATATCCTTGCCAATAAAAAAACATTCCTTCTTATTCATGCACTTGAAACGGCTTCCAACAGCCAGTTGATGCAGTTGAAAGAACTTTTGCAAAGCAATGGACCCGATAAAGTGGAGAAAGCGTTGCAGCTTTTCCGGGATTGCAAGGTGGACGACTGGGCACTGGCATTAAAAAATAAATTCCTGGATGAGGCCCTTGCCCACCTGGACGATATCGCTGTGGTGTCAAAACGTAAAGAACCATTGAAGGAACTGGCGCAGTTCCTGGTGCAAAGGGAGTACTGATTTTATCGTTAACCGTTGTTCGTTGACCGTTGTCCGAAAATACAGTGGATACAGCCCTTGCACATCGGACAACGGTCAACGGCCAACGATAATCAATTCCCAAACTTGTTTCAACTTTTTTACCTATTTTGAACCCTTCAAAACCACCCACGAATGGCAAATTCCTTGTTCCGTAAAAAAAAGATAGAATCAATACTTGCAGAAGGCGGAGATGATACGCATGGAGGGGGCGGGTTAAAGAGGGTATTGACAGTAAGGGACCTTACTTTTTTTGGCATTGCTGCTATCATTGGCGCAGGGAGTTTCAGCAGCCTCGGTGATGCAGTGTTTAAAGGCGGACCAGGCGTGGTTGTGTTATTTATTATCACCGGCATTGCCTGTGCCTTTACGGCTTTTTGTTATTCGGAGTTTGCAAGCCGGATACCTGTTGCAGGCAGCGCTTACACTTATTCCTACGCCAGCTTTGGCGAATTGTTTGCCTGGATCATTGGCTGGGCGTTGATCATGGAATACTCCATTGGTAATATTTATGTGTCTTTCAGTTGGAGCGATTACTTCACCTCCTTTCTTCATAAGGTCAATATTCATATTCCCGATTACCTCTGTACCAGCTATAAGGAAGCACAAAAAGCAGTGGCTCAAAATTCGCCTAATACGGAACTGATCAATGCCTGGAACTCAGCTCCCAGGATCGGTTCGTTAAGGATCATTTTTGACCTGCCTGCCATTATCATCAATATGCTGATCACTTACCTGGTTTATCGTGGTATCAAAGAGAGCCGGAACTTCAGCAATGCAATGGTTGTGCTGAAACTGGCCATTGTGGGACTGGTCATTCTTGTTGGAGGAAGCCTGGTGTTTTCGCAAGGGCTTACATTCAACTGGAACCCTGTGAATGACGAAGGAGTTAAATCATTTATGCCAAATGGTTTCAGCGGGGTGATGGCGGCTGTGAGTGGTGTATTCTTCGCGTATATCGGTTTTGATGCGGTGAGTGTGCTGGCAGAAGAAAGCAAGAACCCGCAGCGTGACCTGCCAAAGGGAATGATCTATTCACTGGTCATCTGCACAACCGTATACATTTTATTGTCTCTTGTGCTTACCGGTGCTGTTCATTACAAAAACTTTGAAGGGGTAGGGGATCCGCTGGCTTTCATTTTTGAATCACAGAACCTGAACCTTGGCTGGATGCAATTGCTGGTTTCTATCTGTGCAGTGGTGGCTATGACAAGCGTTTTGCTAGTGTTCCAGATGGGACAGCCCCGGATCTGGATGAGCATGAGCCGTGATGGATTGCTGCCGCCGGTTTTCCAGCGCATACACAGCCGTTTTAAAACACCTTCTTTTGCTACGGTGATAACAGGCCTGGTAGTGGGTATCCCTATTTTGTTTACGGATAAATCATTTGTACTCGATTTTACCAGCATTGCCACACTATTCGCATTTGTGCTGGTTTGCGGTGGTGTGTTGCTGATCCCAAGAAAAGAAAAAGTGCCTGGCCGGTTCAATATGCCCTATATCAATGCGCAATTCATTTATCCCCTGATCATCGGGCTTGCGATCTTTCTTTTCGCGAAATATGGCAAAGGGTATTTTTCGGATGCATTTAATTTTGATTTCTCTGCTGACCCGGATTATGTGGAAGGAAAAGTATCGTTTATGGACCTGGCCACGCCCAAACTGTCCATTATCATTTTCTGGTGTATCTGTATCGTATTAAGCGTTCTTGCCATTGTTAAAAAATATTCCCTGATCCCGTTGATGGGGGTTACCACCTGTCTTTATCTTCTTACTGGTATGACCAAAAACAACTGGGCCTGGTTCCTTGGCTGGCTGGTGCTGGGATTGGTCATTTACTTTTTATATGGTGTGAAGAAAAGTAAACTGGCTGCTGCAGAGGTTACCCGATGATAATGGCTAACAGTCTATGATCATCTGTCAGCTAAATTGTATTTTTGCAAAATGAAATACCAGGTAGGTGACAAAGTTTTAATTCTTCATTCCAATGAAGAAGGTGAAGTGATCGATATCATCAACGACAAAATGGTGCTGGTGGATGTGCGTGGTGTAAGGTTCCCGGCATATATGGACCAGATAGACTTCCCTTATTTTAAACGTTTTTCCGAAAAGAAACAATTCCAGGAAAAGAAGCCAAAGAAGTTTATCGACGATGTAAAAAAGGAAAAGTTCAGCTCTTCGCCCCGTAAGGAAGATGGAGTCTGGCTTACTTTTTTACCCGTGATGGATACAGACGAATTTGGTGATGAAGTGGTGGAGGAACTGAAGCTGCACCTGGTGAACCGTACGTCTACGCCCTATCAGTTCATCTATAAGCTCAATTTCTTTGGTGAAGCAGAATTTGAATTAAAGAATAAGGTACATCCGTTCGAGGACTTTTATCTTCACGATATCCCCTTTGCAGATCTGAACGATAATCCTTCCTTTGATTTTGACTTTTCTTTGCTTCAACCCCAGAAAGGAAAAGCAGACCACTATGAAGCGTCACTGAAGCTGAAGGCCAAACAGATCTTTTCAAAGATCGAAGAGTTAAGGAAGAAGAACCAGGCACATTTTTCCTATAACCTTTTTGAAAAGTATCCCGACAGGCTGGAAGAAGACAAAGTGGAACTGGGCAAATTGGCTGCCAAAGGATATAAGGTATATAATGCCAAGGAGGCACGCCAGCATCTTGAATCTCCCCGTAGTGTGATCGATCTTCATATTGAGAAGTTGAGCAATGACTGGGAGCATCTCAATAATTACGAAATACTGGGTCTGCAGTTAAAGACTTTTGAAAAATATTATGATCTGGCCCTTGCACATCATCAACCTTCATTGATCGTGATACATGGAGTAGGTAAAGGCAAGCTTCGTGATGAGCTTCATGATATTCTCCGTCTCAAACGGGAAGTGAAATCTTTCGTGAACCAATATGATCCAAGGTTTGGCTATGGGGCAACGGAGATATTCTTCCAGCATTGATTTGAGTGGGGCTGGTTTCGGGCCGGAAGTCTTTAATCGGGAGTTATAAGTCTTTCAGATATCAGCGATGATCTTCTTACTTAAAAAATGCTGCCGGCCATAAGCCGGATTCTGTTCCTGCCGAAGCAGGCGGCTATCATTTATCTGTCCTGCCGGTTGCCCGGCGGATCAATCTGCCTACCCTCCATCGTTCCCCGACTTTCATCAGGGATCAGGCGGGCCGCCTTCAACCGATGGTTTATGTGGCATTTCAGCATGCAAGGTTTACCCGTTATACCTGTTACCAGGCATAACCGTGAGCTCTTACCTCACGTTTTCACCGTAACCCCGGAACGGGGCCGTAATTTTCTGTGGCACTTTCTGTTATCCCGGCTTGTCCCGGACCTTGATCCGGGAGCTCCGGAATACCCGGCTCTTCACCGGTGCATTGCCCTGTGCTGTCCAGACTTTCCTCCCCGCGAAGCGGAGCGATAACCTGGCCGGCAGCAAAATTTTAAGTCTGCAAAGATACAAATTGAGGGGAAGAGATCAGACATTATGCTTTATCCCTCTTTCAGACTCTTAACCGGGTTTGCAATGGCGGCTTTGATTGCCTGGAAGCTAACCGTCATTAATGCAACGGTTACCGCAACTGCTCCTGCAAGAGCAAATACCCACCAGTGGATAACGGTTCTGTATTCATAATTCTGCAACCAGTTATGCATGATCCACTGAGCAACAGGGAAACCTATAAGACATGATAATACTGATAGCTGGATAAACTCCCTCGACAGCATGCCGGTCAATCCTGATACTGATGCGCCCAGCACTTTGCGGATACCGATCTCTTTTGTGCGGCGTTCTGCAGAATAAGCAGCGAGACCGAACAAACCAAGACTGGATATAAAGATGGCCAGCATGGCAAAGACACTTGCCAGTTTGCCGATAAGCGTTTCTGAAGTGAACATTTTATTGAAATCCTCATCGGCAAATTTGTATTCAAAGGGATATCCGGGGTTTTCTTTTCTCATTACGGCCTCGGTTTTCGCAAGTGCCTGTGTAAGGTTTGCATCTGGTTTAAACCGTAATGCCATTACCGTTGCGGAATAATTTCCGCAAATTAAAACAAGTGGCGACCCGCTGCCATATATATCATTAAATATAAAATCCTTTATAACACCTACTATGCGTAGACTATTCTTGCCAACATTTAATATGTTGCCAACCTTCCCTTCGGTAACCATCAGCTTTGCCATGCTCTCATTTATTACAACACTGCCGCTGTCAACATTACCTTCATAGAAATCCCGGCCACTTGCCAGTTTTAAATTCATCGTTGAAATATATTCCGGGCTTACCACATTTGAATGGATAGGTACTTTGAGATTAGGCTCTTTTCCTGTCCAGGAAAAGCCACTGCCATAACTATAAACATGCAAAGCATCATGCAGGCTTGTAGCTGCATTTTCAACGTACCCGGTTGCTATCAGCTCATTTTTAATAACACTGAAATGGTCTTTCATAGCTCCTTGCAAATCCATATACACCAGCCCGTTTTTATTATAACCGATATCCCTGTTTTTAATAAACTGTATCTGCAGGTAAATAATCACTGTGCAGATGATCAGGATCACTGAGGCGCTGAATTGTGTTATTACCAGCCCCTTTCGTATAAAAATGACGGCTTTACTGTTTTTGATCCTCATTCCCTTCAACACTTTAACAGGGTTAAAGGATGACAGGAAGAATGCAGGATAGCTGCCAGCAACCAATCCAGCCACCAGGGTAATAGCCAGTAAAGTTGTAATATGGAACGGATCGAATAAGTCAGGCGACAAATTCTTTTGAATAAGACTGTTATAGCCGGGCATCAACAGGTATAGCATGACAATTGCCAGCACTACTGCAATGAACGACATAAATATTGACTCGCCGATGAACTTTCCTATAAGCCTGCCTCTGCCTGCGCCCATCACTTTTAATACACCCACTTCTTTGGCACGCTGCTCACTACGGGCTGTAGCCAGATTCATAAAGTTTATACAGGCAATAAGCAATATTATGATAGCTATGGAAGAGAATAAACGCACATATTTTATCTTGCCTCCCGTTTGTACACCATTTTCAAATTGGTCGCGAAGATTCCAGTCGTTCATGCTGAAAAGAAAGCATTGATTTTTCGACCCTTCTATTTTTGTACTCAGATAATTGATAAGCCTCTTGTTAATAGCTGTAACGTCAGCAGGGCTATTAAGCTCAACTATTGTTTCTGCCATATTATTGCTCCAGGGTTTTGCCCAGGGGTTTGCATTCTCCCAGGTCTCATAGGGTGATACCCATTGGAAATGATAAGAACAATTTGCCGGCAGATCAGCAAAAACTCCTGTTATGGTATAAAGGCCATCAACGCTATAAGCGCTTTTGCCATTCATCTTTAAAGTTTTTCCAACGGGATTCTCTTTACCAAAGAATTTGCCGGCCAGTGTTTCACTGATTATTACGCTCTGGGGTTCGTTCAATGCATCGGCTGCTTTGCCGTACTTAAAGTTCAATGAAAACATTGACGCAATGGATGGATCAGCATAAATTCCATTTTCTTTGATTGATTTATTGTCCACTACCACCAACTCGTCCATAGCCCAACTGAGACGGCCGCTGTTTTTAATACCGGGTATGTCGGCTTTAAGTGCTGCTGCTAAAGGGCCGGGCGTAGGGCTTTTGGTGGATATGCCGGCATCTGTTGCCTCATTCTGCATTATACGGTAAAGGGAATCATGCCTGGTAAAATTGTGATTGAAAGTGTTCTCATCTTCTACCCATAAAAATATCAGGGCAGCGCAGGTAATGCCTATTGCAAGCCCGGAAATATTTAAAAGACTGTATGTTTTATTCTTCCACAGATTACGAAATGCCGTTTTAAGATAAATGGGTAGCATGCTGATCTGTTTTTAAATTTAAATGTTGACGGATAATGTAACTGCAAGCCTCTAACCGTGTGCCGGAGTATTACCAGGTTGATAAATAATACAATAGGAGTTATTGATATACAAGGTGTTCGTTTTCGCTACAGGTGATCGTGCGATTATGATACATTTTCCTGAGCAGCGATGAGTTAACAGGAGAGGCTATAGTTCAGAACAATTTTCCGCCAATTATTGCCCCAGCCTCCATCAGCCAGGCAATTCCCAAATGCACCATCAACCCTCCGTAAATAGAACGGGTATGATAGGATACTATACCCAGCAGAAGCCCCCCGAAATAAGAGCTGATACATTCCCCGAGGGGTTTCCCAAAATGAATGCTGCAATAAAAGCAGGCCATCGGGATGATCGCTTCTTTACCTACCCACCTGGAAAAACCGATCACAAGAAATCCGCGAAAGAAGAGCTCGATAGAAAAAAAATCGCTGCCATAACCCAGCTCATACAATAATTTATACAACCAACCGGGATATGCATCAGAGGGAAGAGGAAGAATGTTTTTTAATTTGGGATAAGTGGCCAGAAAATCCGGTTGGGTTGAAGCCGCTGCAATTAAAGGAATCATGCACAGCAGCATGAGCCAGTAAGGTTTCCATTGCAGGTTGTTGGTATTAAGACCATACCTGTCCTTATCCCGATGAAAGAGCCACCAGCAAACGGCCAGCGCAACGAACATAAGCACCGTGCGCACTGGCCAGTAAAGGATCTCATTCCAGTAAAGGTTCCAGTTATAATCTGCTGATAATTGCACAATGGAATTGGTGCCGGCTTTAAGGGCAAACAAAAAAGGTGCGACCAGCAGGCAGACCAGGAACGGCCAACGGAGCTTTAATTTTTTCCGGGCAAAAACGATCGTATAAGGGAAGCCAAAAGTGAGCAGGAATAAGAAAAACCGGCCGGTAAATTCGGGAAATGGATAGCGGGCTTCATGTACCAGGCGCTCTTCCAGTGCTGCACCATAGTTCAGCCATACCATCCCCGCAATGAACAATGTTGATACAACCAGGATAATCTTATCCACCTCCCTGCTGAAACCACTTAGATACCCGACAATTTTTTTCATACCCGGACTATGACTTAATAATTCAACAAACATAATAACTATAGAAACATCCTGCCATCTTTAGCTCTTAATCGTTTTCTTAATTTACCCTTAGTTTTGTTCATAAATGCATCTCATGAGGTTAAGCCATTTTTTTATCTGCCTGCTTTGTATTGCCCTGTTTTTTGCCTGTAAACCTTCTTCCAAACTGTATCGGCCACCTGCAATCAGCGGGCTCCGTTATATCAATCAATACGTTCTTCCCAATGCTGTTTCATTTCAGGGAACGGTGGTAGGGGGGCTCTCAGGCATTGATTATGACAGGCAGCGTGAACAATATTACCTGATCTGTGATGATCCCTCTGCATTCAGCCCTGCAAGATTCTATACACTTAAAATACCTATCAGTGAAAAAGGAATAGACAGCGTAATACTGACAGGAGTAAGCACCATACTGGACCCTGCTGGTCAGCCTTATCCTGATATCCGGAAAGACAGGATACATTCTGCCGATCTTGAAGCCATGCGCTATGATCCTTCAAGAGATGAGATGATAAGAAGCAGTGAAGGGCAACGTGTGATCAATACAGATACTATGCTGCTACAGGATCCTGATATCGTGATCATGGACAGAACTGGCAAATACAAAGACAGTTTTCAGTTGCCTTCCATACTGCATATTCAGACGGAAGAAAAAGGCCCAAGACATAACAGTGTGCTGGAAGGGCTGGCATTTGATGAAAGCTACCGCCATGTATTTATAAGCGTGGAAGACGCGCTTTACCAGGATGGCCCCAAGGCAGGCACAGGCGATTCAACAGCCTGGGTGCGTATCCTGAAGTTTGACCGCAAAACAAAAAAGGAAGTAGCGGAATATGCCTATCAATTAGATCCCGTGCCTCACCCCGCTAACCCTCCCGGAGCATTTAAGATCAATGGCATTTCGGATATCCTTTATATAGGGGAGAACCGGTTGCTGGTGATTGAAAGGGCCTGGTCAACCGGCAGGGTTCCCTCTGATATCCGGGTGTATCTCGCCGACCTTAATAAAGCGGAGAATATCGCGGGTGCCGTTTCTCTTCAAAGCACACCTCCGCGACTGCCGGTCTCAAAAAAACTCCTGATCAATATGGATGACCTGGGCATTCCCATTTACAATGTGGAAGGCATGACGTTTGGCCCCAAACTCCCCAACGGAAATGCCTCGTTGATCTTTGTGGTGGACGATAACTTTAATAAAAACGAAAAAAGCCAGTTCCTGCTTTTTGAGGTTAAATAATCGTTGACCGTTGTCCGTTGACCGATAGCGTCTGACTGTCAGACAAAGGAAGTTATTATCAGTAGTCAGGGAGAGACTATCGGTCAACGGTCAACGAACTTGCGGTTACCTATTCTTTTCTTTATCTTTCCCATACATTCAGGATTTATGAGAGTAATACCTTTTGCCATATCTACTGTTATCACCGTTGGATTAGTGACTGTACTCAGCATGAAATGGGGGCCTGCGCCGCCTTTTGGTAAATTCCTCAGTCCGCAGCAAGGGTTCTGGCAGAATGCAGAGCCGGTTGATAAGGATTTTTCTGCTGACCTGAAATTCCCCGGACTCAAAGGCAAGGCCAACGTGTATTTTGACGAAAGGCTGGTGCCGCACGTATTTGCCGACAATGATGATGATGCCTATTTTATCCAGGGATACCTGCATGCTAAGTTCAGGTTATGGCAAATGGAATTTCAAACCCTGGCAACAGCCGGAAGGATCAGTGAAGTTATTGGCGACAGGGCGATCAACTATGACAGGGAACAACGCCGTATGGGACTGACCTTTGCAGCCGAAAACATGGTCAAAGCCATGGAAGCCAACCCGCAGACCCGCTCAGCAGTCAACAGTTATACTGCCGGCGTGAATGCCTGGATCAGCCATCTTACCGAAAGCGAATTGCCTGTTGAATATAAACTACTCGATTATAAACCCGAGCAATGGAGCAACCTGAAAACAGCCCTGTTCGTAAAACAACTTACCAAAACCCTGGCCGGGTATGGCTATGGAAACGATTTTCAGTATACGAGCCTTCTGTCTGTTTTTACCGACGATGAAATAAAAATATTATTTCCTTATGTGCCTGATTCGCTCAGCCCGATAATTCCCAAAGGAACAGTGTATCCTGAGCCGACCTCGATTGCTGTTAAACCGGGAAATTCGGATTCAGCTTACCTGAAAAAAACAGATTCCCTGCAGATATTTAAAACGGATAAACCTGTTCCTGGTATCGGCAGCAATAACTGGGCAGTGAGTGGCAGCAAAACAAAGAGCGGTGCGCCTATCTTATGCAATGACCCGCACCTGGAACTTAATTTTCCTTCCATTTGGTATGAACTGCAGATGCATACCCCTTCTTTTAATGCATACGGATCTTCTTTCCCGGGCATTCCGGGTGTGGTGATCGGGTTTAATGACAGCATCGCATTCGGTTTCACCAACGGGGGAATTGATGTGATGGATTTTTATAAGATCCGTTTCAAGGATGACTCCAAACAGCAATACTGGTCGGACGGTCAATGGAAGGATACACGTATTAAGATCGAGGAAATAAAAGTGAAAGGAGGGCCGACAGTATATGATACGGTTGCTTACACACATTTCGGTCCGGTGATGTACGATAAAAGCTTTACCAATGTTTCTTCAGGAGGAGACGCTTTCGCCATCCGCTGGAAAGCGCATGATGAATCGAATGAATTGCTGATGTGGTGGTATCTCGACAGGGCGCGCAACTATGAAGAATATACAGAAGCCATCAAATATCTTGAGTGTCCTGTACAAAACATAGCATTTGCCAGTAAGAAAGGGGATATAGCTATATGGCAGCAAGGTAAAGTACCTTTGCGTTGGTCCAGGCAGGGGGTTTACGTGATGCCGGGTGAAGATGACAGTTATAGCTGGCAGGGTTATATCCCACAGGAGCAGATACCTCATATTCTGAATCCCGAACGCGGTTTTGTCAGCAGCGCCAACCAACGCGCCACGGATGATAGCTACCCTTACTATGAACCGGGCGATTTTGCAGTATACCGCGGATGGCGTATCAACCAGCAATTATCAGCCATGCAGCAGATCACACCCGAGGATATGATGAAGCTGCAAAGCGATAATCATAATACCATGGCGGAAATGTTCAGACCTGCTCTGCTGAAATATATTGACCGCTCCAAACTAAGCGGGGAAGAGCAAAACCTGCTTGGCATTTTCAGTTCATGGAACCTGGAGAATAATGTGAATGAGAAAGGCCCCTCCATTTTCGAAGCCTGGATGGATACCTTGTCGGATAAAGTATGGGGTGATGAATTGGCGAAGATAAAAGACCCCATTACCCCGCATAAATCCACCCTGGTTGATTACCTGATAAAAGATTCTGTCTTCCGCTATGCAGACAATATCAATACGCCGGAAATAGAAACAGTAAGTGATGTGGTAACAGCGAGTTTTAAAGCTATTTCACCGACACTTTTGCAGAAAGAACGGGAAAACAAATTGAACTGGGGCAATGTAAACACCCTCACTATTTATCACCTGCTTCGCACAGGCGCCACGCCTTTTGCCAAAGCAGGCATCGCAAACGGAGGCGGATCTGAAATTGTGAATGCCACCCGCAAAACCTATGGACCAAGCTGGCGCATGATCGTGCAATTATCAGCCACTACAGAAGCGTATGGCGTATACCCGGGAGGGCAGAGCGGCAATCCCGGCAGCCGGTTCTATGATAATTTTGTGGATACCTGGACAAAAGGACAATACTATAAGCTGTGGGTAATGAATGAAACAGAAACAGGAGACCCAAGGGTGAAATGGAAGATAAGCTTTAGTAAGGAATGAACATTATCACAAACGAAGAAGCAAACAACTGACTAATATGAAATTTTTTGTGGCCCTGTTACTTACAGCCTTGTGTTCCTTTATTGCAGGATTATATTTCCCCTGGTGGTCTCTTGCCATAATGGCTTTCCTGGTAGCATTGCTCGTGCACCAGAAGGCAGGAAAGGCCTTCCTGGCAGCATTCATTGCTCTTTTCCTGCTCTGGGGTTGCCTGGCTTTATGGATCGACATAAGGAATGCAGGTATTCTTTCAAAACGGATTGCAGCACTGCTGGGTGTGGGAAGCAGTTTTCTGCTGGTATTGATCACCGGCCTGGTAGCCGCACTGGTAGCCGGTTTTGCAGCTATGAGCGGTAGCTACCTGAGAAAGAGCCCCAGAAAGGTTTAAGCAAAGCCTGATACAGGTCGTACTTATTTCTCGAGCTTAAAGCCGAATTACCTGTTCAGTGTTGACATCTTCTAAAAAACGTTCATCATGCGAAACAATGATCAATGTGCCCTGGTATTCGTTGATCGCACTTGTTAGAATATCAATATTCTGAATATCCAGATTATTAGTTGGTTCGTCTAATATGATAATATCGGGTGATTGGTTATGGATCGTTAAGCAGCACAACATTAACCGCATCCTCTCGCCACCGCTCAAAGCTATACAGGGCTTATTCCAGGCCTCTTTCGTAAATAAGAAGCGGTTGAGCCTGATCTTTATTTCATGCTCCTGCAACGAAGAATTATTGAATTGCTGAGCTTGCTCATAAACCGTAAGATCATTGCTGATGAGCGAATAGTCCTGATCTATATAAACGGATTTATTATCTGCACGATAAATTGCTCCTCTTACTGGTTGAAAGGTTCCCAGGATCAGTTTTATCAAACTTGTTTTACCCGAACCATTCATGCCTTTCAAAGCAATTCGTTCCCCGCTCGTGATCTGGAAGCTTAAATCTTCATTCCATAACAATTCATTGTTATAGCTAAAATTGATGTCTTTGGCAGTGAACAACATTTTCCCCTTATGCAGGGCTGAATTATCAAAGCCAAATCTCATTTTATCAATGACTGGCACGGCTGAACGTAGTTCCTGCAGCTCTTGTGAAATGTTCTCGATCTTTTCTGCATGAACGGTTTTTATTTTTGAAGTGCTGTTTTCGGCACCGTTCCGCAGGGTATTCATCATTATCCGGGCAACGCCTGCTTTTTCCTGTTTCTTCTTTCCACGGGCATCTAATTTTTGTTGCCGTTCCAGTGTTTCCCGTTCTTTTTCTTTGGCTTTTCGTATCGCCTTTTCCTTGTTCTGTATGTCCACGCTTAAGGCATTGTTCTTTATTTGCTTCTGCTCTGCATAAAAATCGTAGTTACCACCATACATGGTTATCCCTTGATTACTTAATTCTCCAACCGTATCTAAAAGGTTTAATAATTTTCTGTCATGGCTTACAACTATTAGCGTGCTTGCAGAAGATTGAATAAAATCATACAAAAGCTGCCTGGCTGGAAGGTCCAGGTGATTACTTGGTTCGTCCAGTAACACCAGTTCAGGTTGATGAATGGAGATGCCTGCAAGAAAAACCTTCGTTTTTTGTCCTCCGCTTAGCAGTTCCATTTTTTGCGTAAGGTCCAGGCCCTTTAGTTGCCAGTAATTCAAGGCTTGTTCACACCGGTCTTCAATTGTCCAGTCATCGTTTAACAGCCGGAAATTGTCTTCAGTTGTATTCCCGGTTAAGATACCGTTCAGGGCATTCAACTTTTCCTCAATGCCTAATGCCTGTGCGATCGTCAAATGATTATATTGTCCGAAAATCTGCGGAACATAATAGGGTTTAGAACTTACATTGAACTGTCCGCGTGAAGGCAACAATATGCCTGCGATGATTTTCAGTAAAGTGGATTTTCCTGTACCGTTATTGCCGGTTAAGGCAATTTTATCATGATTATTTACCGTCAGGTTAACATTGTCAAACAGTAAATCTTTGTTGGGATGTATATAAGAGATGTTTTGTGCAATAAGCATAATTTCTTTCTTTAAAGATTTAATGGAATAATTAAGCCGATGTAGGCTTACCGTCTTTAAGTCTGAAAGAAATTATATTCTACATGTTTGCTTTATTGCTTGGGAGTGCAAATATAAATAATAAATTTTAGGTAATGTCCCGGTTTAAAAATCCTGGTCAAAGACAGGTACATTTACAGTGACCTGTCTTTTGCCAACTCTAATTAAAGAATTATATGAAATGTTTACCTGTTTTATGCTTTCTTATCCTGTTAGGCTGGGGATGCACTGGAATGAGGGCCAAACTTTTGAACGAACAAAAAATACTAAAGGACAGCGTTAATAATATAAATGAAAGGATAGGTGACTACGTGCAAAGAGGGGTCTATGATAGCGCAGAGATTAAAAAGAGGCAACTTGGAGCTGTTTATGTCCGGTTAGCAGCTATCCAATCTTCGATTGACAGTCTTAACAAAAGAAAATAATAATTGAAGAAATTCCAAACTGAAATTCTGCCAAATTTTAAGCCCATCCCGGTTGGTTTTCCCACAAAGACGACAAAGACCACAAAGAATTATTGATGCTAAAATCTTTGTGGTCTTTGTCGTCTTTGTGGGAAGTATTCAAGGGTAAGGTAATACTGCTGATTTGCTTATTTTTGCTCCCTCTTGTATCATTTAATGAGAAAAGCCTCTTTTTCCTTTCTTTTTATTTTTTATGTAGCTATTTCTGCAGTGGCCCAATCTTCTAATGCAGTCAGGATAACGGATGAAGTGATGGTAAAAGATTCCTCCGGTGCCGTTTATGCAGCTTCTGTATGGAGATCGTTGCTGGCGACAGGTAAATATAGCCTGCGGCCCTTCGTTCCCAACAATAAGGACTCGGGATTCCTGCTTGTTCACCTCAGCGAAGAAGAGCAAGCGAAAAGGCTGGGCAATCTTCCCAAACCAAGGGAAAGCCCTTTTTTCACCACTGGTAAAAAGCCACTGAGCTTTTCAGGAAGAGATATCAATGGCAATAAATATAAACTGAAAGACCTGGAAGGAAAAGTGGTGGTGCTGAATTTTTGGTTTGTTGCCTGCAGCCCCTGCCGGATGGAAATCCCTGAATTGAACAAACTGGCAGATGAATATAAAGACAGCAGCCAGGTGGTTTTCCTCGCTGTTGCACTGGACCCCACCGGCGAAGTTGAAAAATTCCTTGAGAAAACTCCCTTTCATTATAATATCATCAGCGACGGACGGTACATCAGTTCCGCATATCGCATAACCAGCTATCCCACTCATGCGGTGATTGATAAAACAGGGAAAGTGATCTTCCATTCCACCGGCTATGGAATGGCCACTTTACCATGGTTGAGAAAGACCATTGCGGGCGCATTGTTATGACCAGTTTTTATAACCGTTGAACAGTTTTTGGTTTTTTGTAACATCTGCGGAAGTATTTTCGTTTTACCGCACAATCACTGCTATGCAAAAAATATTACTCGCTTCTCTTTTCTGTTTATTCTCCTTATTTTCTTTTGCCGGTAAAGTTTCGGGTCTTATCACTGACGATAAAGGCAATCCCATGGCTTATGCTTCAGTAAGCGTGAAAGGGACCACGAAAGGAACGACCTCCAACAGTTCCGGCAGGTATTCGATCACCCTCAGTCCTGGTAAATACACCCTGATATGCCAGTATGTGGGTTATGGAAAATCAGAGAAAACCATTACGGTGACCGATGGAGATGAAACTGTGAACTTCAGTTTATCCATACAGGAACTGACATTGCAGGAAGTGGTGGTGAAAAGAGGAGGGGAGGATCCTGCATACGAGATCATACGCCAGGCGATCAAAAAGCGCTCGTATTATAATGACCAGGTAGACTCTTTTTCTGTGAACGTTTATATCAAAGGCCTGATGCGTTCAAAAGGGATACCTAAAAAAGTGTTGGGCAAAACGATCGAGCGGGATAGCAATGATGGACTGGATTCATCGGGCAAGGGTATTCTTTTCCTGTCTGAATCATTAACGAAAGTGGATTATGCAAAGCCCAACAAGATAAAACTCCAGGTTATTTCTTCCCGCGAAAGCGGTGGTGGGTTTGGGTTGAATTTTCCTTTCTTCATTAATTTTTACCAAAACAATGTTTCCGTTTTTGACAATAACCTGAACCCGCGTGGCTTTATTTCTCCTATCGCAGATGGGGCTTTGGGCTATTACAAATACAAGTATGAGGGAAGCTTTATAGAAGACGGGGTAATGGTGAATACGATCAAAGTGACTCCCCGCCGTAAGAACGAGCCCTTGTTCAGTGGCACCATACAGATCACTGAAGATGATTGGCGCATTTACAGCACTGATCTGTTCACCACCAGGGACTATTCATTGGAAATGCTGGACACGCTCCGTGTTACTCAAATACATTCACCAGTGGCCAGGGATATCTGGAAAACAAAAAGCCAGGTGGTATACCTGGTGTTCAAGCAATTCGGGTTTCATATCACCGGCAATTTTGTGAACGTGTATAACGACTATGATATCAATCCTGGCTTTGATAAAAAACATTTCGGCCGTGTGTTGATGAAGTACGATACTGCTTTTAATAAAAAAGATACGGTCTACTGGAACAAGGCCAGGCCGGTAGCATTGGAGAATGACGAGAAACAGAATTTTATTTTCAAAGACAGTGTATCCCAGATATGGCGTGATTCCATGCTGTCGAGACGGCACATTGACTCTTTGCGTAAGCATCAAAAACCCGTTACGCTGAAAGGAATAGTCTGGACAGGTCAGGGGCACAATTTTTACGGAAAGAAATCCACTGTTAACTGGTACCTCAAACCATTGCTGACACAACTTGAATACAATACAGTGGAAGGCGTTTCCCTGAACATAGAGCAAAGCTTTAATCTCTGGCGTCCGAAGAGCAAATATTCATATCAGCTTAACTGGAATACGCGCTATGGATTCAGCAATACCCATCTTAATTCCTATGCCGATTTAACGATCAGGCCAAAGAGCCTGAGTTACCGCAACCGCTATCTGCGGTTAGCAGGAGGTAAGCGCTTATCTCAGTTCAACCAGGACAATCCAATTGATCCGCTGACGAATGCGGCGTATACCTTATTGGGCAAGAAGAATTATATGAAATTGTATGAAAACTGGTTTGGCCGGATAGAGTACAATAACAAACTGGAGAATGGGATCAATCTTAACCTGCATGCTACGTATGAAGACAGGCTGCCGGTAGAAAATACCACAGACTTCTCTTTCTTCAATAAAGATGCAGCTCTGTTGCCCAACCATCCGTATGAACTGGCTTCAATGCCGTTCCAGCGCAACCAGGCGCTGGTAGCAGGTTTTACACTTAGCTGGCAACCGGGACAGCGGTATATTGAATATCCCTGGGGCAAGAGGCCATTGCCTTCCAACTCGCCGGTGTTTGAATTGGAATACAATAAAGGCATCCGCAAAGTATTTGGCAGCGATGCAGACTTTGACAAATGGAAATTCTCCATGGCCGATAATATGAACTTCAAGATCGGCGGCGAGTTCAAATATAAAGTGGGTGTGGGTGGATTCTTTAACAGCGATAGTGTGTCTATTCCCGACCTGCAGCATTTCAATGGCAACCAGACATTCTATAATATCAAATACCTGAACAGCTTCCAGCTTGCCCCTTATTACCGCTACAGCAATGCAGAGAAGTTTTATATCTATGGCCATGCTGAGCACCATTTCAATGGATTGCTTACCAATAAGATCCCTTTCCTGAATAAGCTGAAATGGTATCTTGTCGGCGGCAGTAATGCCTTCTATGTGAATAAAGATAATTATTATGTGGAAGTGTTTGCCGGCCTGGAAAACATCTTCAAATTATTCAGGGTCGATTTTGTGAATGCATATCAGCCTGGTTTGGGGAACAGGTTTGGCGTTCGCGTAGGATTTGGTGGCCTGATAGGAGGAAAGCTGGAGTGGAAGTAATAGTGTAGGGTTTTTCTTATCTTTGCGCCCGAAATTTGGTTCAGCCTGCAACTGTCCAAAAAACGATCATTCCGCTTTTAGCGGTCAAATTTCAAGAAGATGGCCTTACATAACCGTGTCTCCCGTCAGGAGCTGAAGGAGCGTATTTTAAACGATCCCACTCCGCGCACTACTATTTCATTCTACTGTTATTTCAGCATTGAAGATCCTGCTGTTTTCCGCAATACACTTTACCGTGAGCTGAGCGCCCTTGGCGTCATGGGCCGGATCTATGTTGCCCACGAAGGAATCAATGCACAGATCAGCGTGCCTGCCGGCAATGTGGATGCATTCCGTACTTATCTCTATTCTTTTGAAGCATTGAATGGCCTGCGGTTGAATATTGCGGTGGACGACGATGGCAAATCCTTTTATGTGCTCGATATCAAGGTGCGTGCTAAAATAGTAGCTGATGGTATTGATGATCCGTCCTTCGATATGACCCAAAAGGGGCGTTATGTAAATGCTGAACAGTTCAATGAGCTATCCAATGATCCCAATACAGTGGTGATCGATATGCGCAACCATTATGAATATGAAGTGGGCCATTTTGAGAAAGCCATTGAAGTGCCCAGCGACACTTTCCGGGAGCAATTACCTATGGCAGTGGATATGATGAAGGATAAGAAAGATATCAATATCATCATGTATTGTACCGGCGGTATCCGTTGCGAAAAGGCATCAGCTTTTATGCTGCATAAAGGGTTTAAGAATGTATTTCACCTGGAAGGGGGGATCATTCATTATACCAACCAGGTGAAGGAAAAGGGATTGAACAATAAATTTCATGGAAAAAACTTTGTGTTTGATCAGCGCCTGGGTGAGCGGATCACAGATGAGATCATTGCGCATTGCCATCAATGCGGCAAGCCGGCAGATACGCATGTGAACTGTGTCAACGATGCCTGCCACCTGCTGTTCATTCAGTGTGATGAATGTAAAAAAGCATTTGAACAATGTTGCAGCAAAGAATGCCAGGATTTTATTCACCTGCCGGAAGAGCAGCAAAAGGAACTAAGGAAGGGAATTGATAAAGGGAGGAATATCTTTAATAAATCAAGACAGAGGAAGAAGCGTTGACCGTTGCTCGTTGTCTGGCGATGCTGAGGATTGACCAATGACCTGTGATCAAGGTCATCGGTCAACGAACACAGAAGCGCACTATTTAGCAGCGATCCATTGTACACACACCGGTTTTCCTACTGCGATCCTTCCGCCGCCATCCTGCAATAGTCCCGTCGTTTTATCCCTTTTAAAAATCACGATCTCTTCGCTGTTCTGGTTAGCAGCCAGCAAAAAATTCCCTGTAGGATCAAAATTGAAATTACGGGGCGTTTTACCAAGCGTGGATTGATGACCTCTGTAGGTGATCATTCCCGAACCGGGGTTAATGGAAAAAATGGCAATATTATTTGATTGACCACGGGTGGATGAATACAGGAATTTGCCATCCGGGGAAACATGTATGTCGGCTCCATCAGCAGGTCCGGAATAATCGGGTGGTAAAGCAGAAAGATGCTGTACAAATTCCAGTTGCCCATGCTTCAGGTAATTGAATACTTCCACTCCACCACTCATCTCCGTTGCCAGGTAAGCATATTTGCCGGAAGGGTGGAATACAAGATGACGGGGGCCATCACCAGGGTCCACTTCAGTGTAAGGCACAGGCGCGGGGGCAAGCTTACCGGTCTTATTATCGAAAGTATAGGCCATTACTTTATCCAGCCCAAGATCTGCTACGAAAAGAAATTTATTGTCAGGAGAGAAAACAGTGCAGTGCACATGCGGGCCTGCCTGCCTGTCGGTATTCACGCCATGCCCTTCATGCTGGATCACCTGGCTGGCTGGCTCCAGCGATCCATCTTTACGAACAGGGAAAACAGACAGTGTGCCGCTGCTGTAATTACCTGCCACTACCCATTTACCTGTTTTATCCACTGCTGCATAACAGGGGTGATTTCCTCCTGATGGCTGGCGATTAAGCTCTGTCAGCTTTCCTGTTTTTTTATCAAATGAGAATGCAGTGATCCCTCCGCCATTTCCCTGCTCATTACCGTTTTCATTTACAGCATATACGAATTGCTGGTTGGGTGAAACAGCAAGATAGGAGGGGTTTTCTGTTACGGCGCTGTCTGCCAGTAATGCGGTGCCTGTGGCGCTATTGAATTTATATACATAAATGCCTTTGCTTTTTCCACCTGTATAGGTGCCGACTAAAAGATAGGACCCCTGGCTTTGCACAACTGTCATAACGAATAAGGATGCAATTGAAAGAAGAAGATTTTTCATTGAGCGGTTATATAGGTTAGTTGATTCTCTTTTCATTGAGGGCATTAAATTACTCATAACCCGTTAAAATCCGCTATAATTTCTTTAACAAAAAGCGTACTTGTTTTGATTCATTTTTAACAAGTTCCGATCAAACCTACAGGAATGATCAACAGTCATAATAGTGTAAGAAAACCGTTCATTAACTTCAAAATTGAGCTACTATGAAAAAGATATTTACATTTTCGTCCATCCTGATCTTATCAGTTGTTATACTGGCCGGATGTACCAAAAGGTCGTATTATGATGATGGGAACGACTACTGGTTGAGCAAAGAATATGGTGTGGTGGTATATAGCGATTCCTACTGTCCTTATTTCGTGGTGGAAACTTATAATGGGTACACTATTATCCGTTCAGGTGGTTACCGCCCTTATGAAGGCGACGAGATATATGGTGATCTGAGCCGTACCGGCTACCGCGATCTTTACAGCTACACAGATAATGTGGTATTCCGCGGTGAGGTCACTGACTACTGGCTTACCTATGGTGAAGCGCAATATATGATCGATAACCTTTGTTATGGTTATAACAAAAGCGCTACCAAGAAAACGATCCAGCAAGGATTGTTGAAGCCTAAAAGCAATTAACCCTGTTGTTGAGTTAAGTGGAGCATAACACAAAGAGCGCCGCATATATGTGGCGCTCTTTTGCATTTATTTTAAATCCGGCCTATTTCAGTGCGGCAATGATCCTGTTACGGGTTTCTTCCTCCGTCAATTTCTCCGGGTTGAACTTTTCTCCGATCACTTTTTCATACAGTTCAATATAGCGCTTGGAAATGGTATTCACCCATTCATCGCTCATTTCCGGTACGGTCTGTCCTTCCTTTCCCATAAAATTATTGGCGATCAGCCATTCCCTTACAAACTCCTTGCTGAGTTGCTTCTGGCGTTCACCTTTTGCCTGGCGTTCTTCAAACCCTTCAGCATAAAAATACCTGGAACTGTCGGGCGTATGGATCTCGTCCATCAGGTAGATCGTATCGCCGATCTTCCCGAATTCATATTTGGTGTCTACAAGAATAAGTCCCTGTTTGGCTGCAATTTCTTTCCCGCGTTCAAACAACTGCAATGCATATTCACTCAATACGGCCCATTCTTTTGCAGTAGCAAGCCCATTAGCGATGATCTGATCAGGGGAAATGTCTTCATCATGACCCTGTTCAGCTTTAGTGGAAGGCGTGATGATGGGAGAGGGGAAGAAATCATTTTCTTTCATTCCTTCCGGCATTGAAGCGCCGCATAAAGTTCTTTTACCGGAAGAATAAGTGCGCCAGGCATGTCCTGTTAAATTACCTCTTACTACCATTTCAATTTTGAAAGGCACACATTTTTTACCGATGGAAACATTGGGTGCAGGCACTGATTCAAGCCAGTTGGGACAAATATCAGTGGTTGCTTTCAGCATGTAAGCAGCGATTTGATTCAGAACTTGTCCTTTGTATGGGATCGGCCTGGGAAGTATTACGTCAAATGCAGATATGCGGTCGGATGCGATCATCACCAGCCGGTTGCCGATGGTATACACATCACGTACTTTGCCGCTGTAAAAAGCGGTCTGTCCGGGAAAAGAAAAAATATTCATAATCGAAAGTAACACCAGTGGAAAATCTACCCAATATCAGGGCGTCGAAGATTTCAACAATTTATTCTTTTTCCTTAAAAATTAAATTTTTAGATAAGGGGTACAATTCTTATTTTCCCATACACTTAATTCAAAACTTAAATTGCCAGTTATGAGAAAATGTTATCACTTCTTAGTGGTTCTATTGTCCTTCTCTCTCTTTTCGACCACACTTCTTGCACAAGATATCACGATCTCAGGTAATGTTCGCAATAGTTCTTCGCAGGAAACAGTGCCTGCGGTATCGGTAGTAGTGAAAGGGACGAGCCAGGGCACTTACACTAATTCCAACGGCGAGTTCAGTTTGATCGTACCCAAACTGCCGGTTACACTGGTATTTACTTCTGTAGGGTATGATACGTATGAAATGACCGTTTCAGACGCTTCTGCGAAAGTGCAGGTAGACTTCAAGCCTAATGTCTCCCTCGGCCAGGAAGTAGTGGTAGCGGCCAACCGGACCCCGACCCGGATACTGGAATCGCCGGTTACAATCGAGCGGATGAGCACAAACACGATCCGCAATGTGGCGGCTCCCAATTTTTACGACGCTATCACCAACCTGAAAGGCGTTGATATGCATACAGCCAGCCTCACTTTTAAAACACCTACCACCCGTGGTTTCCTCGGAAGCGGTAATACCCGTCTCAATCAACTGGTGGATGGAATGGACAACCAGGCCCCGGGTCTGAACTTTTCCGTGGGTAATATAGTTGGCCCGAACGAACTGGATGTAGACAATGTGGAATTGCTGGCCGGTGCTTCTTCCGCACTTTATGGCTCAGGAGGTATGAACGGCACTTTACTGATCAACAGCAAAAACCCTTTCAAGTACCAGGGCTTCAGCTTTAATATCAAACAAGGCATTATGAAAATAGGGGATGGCCAGAAAGGAAATCCCTCGCCTTATTATGACTGGTCTTTCCGTTGGGCAAAAGCGATCAACGACAAATGGGCGTTCAAGCTCACTGCTGCTTTTGTTACGGCGGATGATTGGTCGGCAAATGATAACAGCAATAAGCAGCAATTGGGTGTTCTGAGCAAAGTGGTGCCGGGCGACCGTAACAGTGACCCCAACTACAATGGGGTAAACGTATATGGAGATGAGGCGAGTGCCAACATGTTCCAGTTCGCACAACTGGTAATGGCGCAGGCGCCTTCTTCGCTGGTAACTGCCGCCAATGCTTATTTTACCCCGCTGGGCACATATCCTACCAATGCACAGGTGGGAACCTTTGTTTCCCTGTTCCCTTCAGCACAGCAGCCGGCAGTGCAGCAGTTCCTGCCATTCTATCTTGGTGCTACCAAAGGATATTTCGGCAGCAATTCCAGCGTATCCCGCACCGGATATGATGAAAAAGACCTAGTGGATTATAATACGATCAATGCACGTTTCAGTGCAGGCATTCACTACAAGATCACCCCCGGTATCGAAGCTTCGCTTAATACGAATTTCGGTACTGGTACTACTGTGTACACAGGCGCCGACCGTTATTCCCTGCGCAATTTTAAAATGGCGCAGCACAGGCTGGAAGTCAGAGCTAAATCATGGTACCTGCGTGGCTATACCACCCAGGAAAATGCAGGCGGCTCTTACAATGCCACAGCAGCAGGTGTATACATCAACAGCAAATGGAAATCCAACCAAAACTGGTTTGGCCAGTATATCGGCACTTATTCTGAAATGACCCGCCAGAGCGCCGGCGCCCTTCCGGGTGCTACCATTCATGCCAGTGCACGCGCTTTGGCTGATCAGGGCCGCTTGCTTCCAGGTACGACCGCTTATGAAAATGCATTGAAAGAAGCCCGGTCTGTTCCTATTTCCCAGGGAGGGGCATTATTTCTCGATAAAACAGATCTCTGGGCTGTAGACGGACAGTTAAACCTTTCCGATGCGCTTCAATTTTCAGATAAAGTGGAAGTGATCGTTGGCGGACAATGGAAGCAATATGTGTTGAATTCAGAAGGCACTTTGTTTGCCGATACGACAGGTAGTATCAAGATCAATGAATATGGCGGTTATATCCAACTGAGAAAAGCTTTGTTCGATGAGTTCCTGACCCTGACAGCGGCAGGCCGTTATGATAAGCAAACCAATTTTGATGGTCGTTTTACGCCCCGTTTTACGGCTGTTTTCAAAGTGGCGAAAGACAATAACATCCGTCTTTCTTACCAAACAGCTTACCGTTTTCCGACCAACCAGGACCAATACATCAGCCTTATAACCGGTGCAGGTGTTTTGATCGGCTGCCTGCCTGAGTTCCAGACTTATTATGGATTGAATTCTGCTGCCCGTCCGGGTTATACTGCTGCCAGTATCCTTGAATACCGTGCTACAGCAGATCCCTCTAAACTGGTGCAGGCTCAATTCAGGGAAGTGAAACCCGAAACCGTGAATTCTTATGAGATCGGTTATAAAGGTATTCTTGGCGAGAGGCTTCTTATAGATGCTTATGGTTATTACAGCGTATATAAAAACTTCCTGGCAACTATTGGTGTGGGACAATCCAATATTCCCGGATCGCCGGTTGGCCTGCTTTCTGCACTCACTACCACAAATGTGTCCTATAAGCAGAATGCTGATGAAAATGTGAAAGCGATTGGCTGGGGCTTAAGTGCAGAATACAAACTTCCAAGAGGATTTTATGCATATGGCAACGTATTCTCTGATCAGTTGAGAGACCTGCCTCCTGGTTTCGTGTCCTTCTTCAATGCGCCAAAATACCGTTTTAACCTGGGCCTCCGCAATGAGAACGTCTATAAAAATGTCGGCTTTAACGTGGTCGCCAAATGGCAGGATAAGAACTATTATGAAGGAACTTTTGTTTCCGGCACCCTGCCTGCTTTTACCTGGGTGGATGCACAGATCACTTACCGCCCTGCTAAAACCAAAAGCGTATTCCGTATCGGAGGTACCAATATAGGCAATAGCTATTACCGCACAGGCTTTGGCAGCCCTTATGTAGGCGGGCTGTATTATGTGAGCTATGGGTATAATCTGTTCTGATCGTCGGGTGTTGAGCGTTGTCCGTTGACCGAATGGCCGATGGCCGAGCGACCGAGTAATCAATAAATAATATTAAATAAAGAAGAAGCCTTCCCATCAAGGAAGGCTTCTTCTTTATTGTCATTTTCAATTCAAAGTCGGCCATTCGGTCAACGGTCAACGCAAAAAAAGACCGCCTCACTTGAAAGTGACGCGGTCGTGTTGCAGGAGTTGCAACTGCTTTTAACCGAATAAACCACCTTTTTTCAGAGTTCTGGTGCCTTCACCAATTTTGAACCCGTTATGATAAATTTCAATTTTGTAA
>DATAJQ010000157.1:0-2167 GCA_036262095.1 Chitinophagaceae bacterium
AAGAAGTGGGCAAAGCCTGATTTACCGATCTCTTCGCGGGCAGAGCCTACGTGATACGTTACATCCACATGCACAACGGGGTCGCTGTGATCTTCATGTACGATCAGCGTTAATCCGTTGGGTAATACATATTTTTCGTAAGGGATGACCAGCTCATTGCCCTGGCGGGTCACCTTTTCTACGAGTTTGGCCTGGGCATTGGCCGCTGCAGTTGCCAGCAGAGAGAATGCCGTCACCACAAAAAGTTTTTGTCTCATATAATTAATGATTGCGTTTAGGAGGGTGGCAATGTAAGGAATAATTGGGCTGAATTAAATACCGGTTGTCAAATAGTGGGGTAGTATAGAAAAGACGGCTGCCGTTTATTGTAGAAATAACAATTATAGTAATGCTTTGCAGCAGCCTGGGATATGACTGTTTTGGGGCTATCCCGGCCTCATATCTGGGTGAAACTTAATTTCTAAAATATAGAGTTGGATTTTAGGAGATATTATTCAGGAAAAAAACGTTTTTTCCTGTGTTCTTCCCTGGGTTCGGGAATTAACAGCATTTAATTTTATGCCTGTAAGATTCAGATAACTAAAACTATTAAAGGAATGAGATGAAAAATATTCGATATAAAAAAAGGCTGCCTTGTCAGTCCAGGTTTTTTAGTAGTTGCCTTTTGTTCCCTGAACATACTTCAAACATTGATTTAGGAAGTATATTTAATTTTTGGGGTAACTACTACAATGAAAATATTTCTCGGATTCTCAACCGGCCGGATGAGGAAGTGTTAAGAGATGATTGGTGTATAATCGGACAGGTTGTAAATGATGACCTTGAAGGAGAATCAAATGGGGTTAGCGCATAAATTTTCGGTCAGATGGGAAGTTCGCGGAGTCAGGCTAAGGAGCAGTCTGTTATGGAATCACCTGCAGGTGATATAAAAGAAATATCCGAAGAGGCTGAAGAAATGTTGAAAGATCTGCCGGAAGCTCAAAGAGAATCTATCAGAGACTTGCTGATTGGAATATCTTTTAGCCGATCGGCATGGAGCGGCCCTTTACCCCCTCCTGAGATCCTCAAAGCATATAATAAAGCTACTCCAGATGCTGCTGAAAGAATTTTAAAGATAGTAGAAGCTCAATCCATTCATAGGCAGTCATTAGAAAGAGCAGCGATTTCAGGTCAACTTAAGGAAAGTGGAAGAGGTCAGTTGTTTGGGTTCATCGTAGCGTTATCTTTCTTAATGGCGTCTGTCTTATTAGTCCTAAAGGGTCATGACGTATCAGGAACGATAATAGGAACCGTAGATATAGTAGCCTTGGTATCTGTTTTTATATATGGAAAGTATTCTCAGAAAAGGGGAAAAGAGTTTAAAAGAGGCTAAAACGATTCCTTTTGTAAATGACAGGAACTTAGATTGATGAAATCTTTATGATTAATAAAAAAGCCGTAGCATTGATTTTCTACGGCTTGCTATGATTCATGGCTATACTATACATTAAAACGCCTTCTTTCCCGCCGGTTTTCCCTCTGCATCCAACTCTATGATCTTATATCCCATTTTCTGCAATCCAGGAAGGATCTTCGCTTTATCTCCCACCAGCAACATGTTCAACCTGTCTGCCGAAATATGTTTTTTGATCAACCCGTCCATTTCCTTTTTCGTCATATTCTGCAAAATTTTCGCCTGTGTTGCGGTATAATTGGCAGGGAGATTATAATCTAAGATCATGCGGATAAAGCCTGCTTTCTGGATGCTGGTCTCATAAGCTCTTGCATCACGCTGGCCGATCGCATTCTTCATAAAAGCAAGTTCGTCTTCCGTGATACCATTTGCGGCATAGTTGCGGATCTCTTTGATCACTTCGCCGAGAGCGCTGTCAGTTGCTTCTGCTTTTATACCTGAACTGAATTTGAAATCGCCATCATATTCATCACCGCTGAAAGAAGAGCGCGCGCCGTAGGTCCAGCCTTTGTCTTCACGGAGATTGAGGTTGAGACGACTGTTGAAATCACCACCCAGCGCATAGTTCAGCAAGCTGGCGCGATAATACTCGCCAGTGGCATCGTATTTCAATCCGGTATGATAACCCACGCGGAATTCTGTTTGTGCCGCTTTAGGAATATCTACGAGATAGATCTGTGATTCATTATTGGGCAGTGGCGTGGCTTCGACTTT
>DATAJQ010000158.1:0-2734 GCA_036262095.1 Chitinophagaceae bacterium
ACGACAGGGAAGAAGTGGCGTTGCTGGATTACTAAGAAAGCCCTAATTTCGCTTTTTAATGCAACTATCTACACGACACCTGCTGGGCATTAAAGACCTTTCGGCCAACGATATTTCCCTTATTTTACAAACGGCAGAGCAATTCAAGGAAGTACTGCAACGCCCTGTTAAGAAAGTGCCGCCTCTCCGCGATGTAGTGGTAGTGAATCTTTTCTTTGAGAATTCCACCCGCACACGGATATCTTTTGAACTGGCGGAAAAGCGCCTTTCGGCCGACACTGTGAATTTTACAGCCTCTTCTTCTTCCGTAGCAAAAGGAGAAACCCTGCTTGATACGGTCAATAATATCCTTTCGATGAAAGTGGATATGGTGGTGATGCGGCACAGTGCCAGCGGAGCACCCCATTTCCTTGCGCAGCATATCCCTGCCGCTATCATCAATGCCGGCGATGGTATCAATGAGCATCCTACACAGGGGCTGCTTGATGCTTTCTCCATAAAGGAAAAGACGGGTGGACTGGAAGGAAAAAAAGTAGCGATCATCGGTGATATCATGCATAGCCGTGTGGCACAAAGCAATATTTACCTGTTGAAAAAAATGGGTGCTGAAGTGGCTGTTTGCGGCCCACCCACATTGATCCCAAAATATATCCGCGAAGCGCTTGGCGTGGAAGTGAGCTATAATCTCCGGGAGACCCTGGAATGGTGCGATGTGGCGAATGTGTTGCGCATTCAACTGGAACGGCAAAACCAGGTACTGTTCTCTTCACTGCGGGAATACAATCTTGCTTATGGCATCAGCCGTAAAATGCTCGACAGCCTGCATAAAGAAATTGTGATCATGCATCCCGGGCCGATCAACAGGGGCGTGGAACTTGACAGTGATGTGGCAGACAGTAAGCAGTCCATTATATTGCAACAGGTAGAAAATGGAGTGGCAGTTAGAATGGCCGTACTTTATTTATTATCTGGGAGGAACAATTAATAATTAAGAATTCAAAAGTAAAAAATCAAAATTCAAAAGAACCTAACCGGTAAGGAGGAGTTTTTGCATTTTGATTTTTTACTTTTGAATTGAATACATTCAATCTTACAGCATGAGCCGTATTTGCTTGTTTCCCGGCACTTTTGATCCCATCACGCTTGGGCATGTAGATATTATCAATCGCGCCCTTCCTTTATTTGATAAGATCATTGTAGGCGTTGGCCTCAATGCGGCCAAAGTGCCGATGTTCTCTGCCGAGCAACGCGTGCAATGGATCAATGAGATTTATGAGCATGAAAACAAAGTAGAAGGCGGCGTATATGAAGGGTTAACGATCAATTATTGCAAAACGATCGGCGCCCAATTCATTCTCCGCGGTATCCGCTATGTAAGCGATTTTGAATATGAAAAGACGATCGCTGATGCCAACCGTACACTTGACAACACTATCGAAACGATCTTTCTTACCGGGGAGCCCAAATATACATCAGTGGCATCCACCATTGTACGGGATATTATCCGCAATGGAGGAGATGCGCGGCTCTTCCTCCCCGACGAAGTTTACAGAACACTAAAGAAGTAATAATATGGCAGTTCCTATCTGGTTTGAAAAAGATCTTCACATCGAAAAGCTGGCAACTTTTGGTCCAGGTACTATTGCTGAACATCTTGGTATTGAGTGGGTGGAACTGGGAATGGATTTCCTGAAGGCCCGCATGCCGGTTGATCACCGCACCAAGCAGCCTTATGGGCTGTTGCATGGAGGTGCTTCCTGCGTACTGGCCGAAACGATCGGCAGTGTGGCCTCAGCCCTGGTAGTGGACCATCAGAAACTGGTTTGTGTAGGCCTTGAGATCAATGCCAATCATATACGCAGCGCCACTGAAGGTTATGTAACGGGTGTGGGAGCCCCGCTTCACCTGGGATTGAATACGCATGTATGGGATATCCGCATTTATGATGAGCTGGGGAAAATGATCTGTGTAAGCCGTCTTACCGTAGCAATAATCCCCAAGAAAGAATCATTTCGCCAGCCAAGCCTTTAATACATCTACAATGGAAGGATAAGCAAGGGGGAGATAAGGCGGGAGCGAAGGATCATCCACCCATTTTACCTGTTCAATGTCTTCTTCTGTTTGCGGCACCAGCATTTGATGGCTGTCTGTTTCCATCGTGTACCAGTGCGATTCTTTCAATATAAAGCTCGTGCCCTGGTGATAGGTATGATAGGTGATCAATAAAGGAGCGATCAATTTTACTTTCAGGCCTGTTTCTTCCCGCACTTCCCGCACGGCACATTGTTCAAGGGTTTCACCATCATCCAGTTTTCCTTTTGGCAGGTCCCATTTTCCTCTCCGGAAGATCAGCAGGGTCTCTTCTTTTTCATTCCTGATCAATCCGCCTGCAGCCTGTATGAGTGTGAATTTTTTAAAGAAAGCTTTTTTCAGTTCGTTCAGGTCCGGATGCCGGAACACGCCTGCATGCACCTTTTGCTGCTGCATTTCATGGATCATCGATTTGATGGTATGGATATTCAGTTCATCAATGAACACCGCATCATCATGATGCAGATAAGGCTCTATTACCGGATCAATGGCGTCGCAAAGGAAAAGAGGCTTATCGTTGAAATAGATTTTCAGGTGCATGAAGTAAAGATACGGCCTATCTTCGCGCCATGACAAATGAAAAAACTGTTGCAGAAAAGTTGCTGCAGGCAAATGCAGTGAAGCTGAGCGTTCAGCAACCCTA
>DATAJQ010000159.1:0-3455 GCA_036262095.1 Chitinophagaceae bacterium
GTCCATGCTCAGTGATGAAAAGACCATTATCAAAATGTTCCGGCTGGGCGCCAAAGGCTATCTTTTAAAAAATACGGACCCTGGCGAACTGAAAGATGCACTGGATTCTATTATCGATAAGAACGTTTACCTCTCCGAATATGTTTCAGGCAAACTTGTAAGCGGATTGCATCAGGAAGCCGAACCTACCGGTAAGGAGATCGTATTACAGGAAAAAGAACGGGAATTCCTGCGCTGGGTCTGCTCTGAACTTTCTTATAAGGATATTGCTGAAAAAATGTACCTCAGCCCGCGTACAATAGATGATTACCGTCAATCATTGTTTAATAAACTGAAAGTGCACAGCCGGGTTGGGCTGGTAATGTATGCTATTAAGAATGGGATTGTGGAAGTATGATTGCAAATTAAAAATTCAAAAGTAAAAAGTAAAAACCTCTGATAAATTGTATCATCACAGTTTGACGGAAGTTTTTACTTTTGAATTTTTAATTTTATTTGCTCAGATACATGCTCCGATCTTTATACAATTGCCTGAAATAAGGGTCTCTCAAATCTTTCACAAACCGGATCGCTTCACCCGTAGATTTCATTTCGGGTCCTAGTTCCTTATTCACTCCAGGGAATTTATTGAAACTGAATACCGGTTCCTTGATCGCAAACCCTTTCAGTTTTTTCTCAAATTTGAAATCTTTCAGCGTGTTTACGCCCAGCATTATCTTGGTCGCTACGTTCAGGTAAGGTATCTGGTAAGCTTTTGCAATAAACGGAGTGGTGCGTGATGCCCTGGGATTGGCTTCGATAACAAATACTTTTCCTTCCTTGATAGCAAATTGGATATTGATCAGTCCTTTTATGTTCAGCGCGCGGGCTATTTTTTCTGAATAGTATTCCATGGTGGTGACTTCCATTGGGGAAAGATTGAAAGCCGGTAGTACTGCATTGCTGTCGCCACTGTGAATACCCGCCGGTTCGATATGCTCCATCACTCCCATTACGTGGAAGTTTTCGCCATCGAAGATCGCATCCACTTCAGCTTCCTGGCAGCGGTCAAGGAAATGGTCGATCAGGATCTTATTGCCGGGAATATGTTTGAGCAGGCTCACTACTGCTTTTTCCACTTCGTCATCATTGATCACGATGCGCATGCGTTGACCACCGAGTACATAAGAAGGGCGGACCAGCACGGGATACCCGACTTTATTGGCTACTGCGATCGCTTCGTCCACGTCGTAGGCGGTGCCGTAATCAGGATAAGGAACATTCAGTTCTTTCAGCAGGTCGCTGAACCGGCCGCGGTCTTCCGCAATATCCATGCTATCATAAGAAGTGCCGATGATCCTGATGCCTTTCTCGTGGAGTTTTTCTGCCAGCTTCAATGCTGTCTGGCCGCCCAGTTGCACGATCACACCTTCTGGTTTTTCATGTTCGATGATCTCCCAGAGATGCTCCCAGTAAACCGGTTCGAAGTACAGTTTATCGGCTATATCGAAATCGGTAGACACTGTTTCAGGATTGCAGTTCACCATAATGGCTTCATAACCGGCTTCTTTAATCGCCAGCAATCCATGCACACAGCAATAATCGAATTCAATGCCCTGCCCGATACGGTTAGGCCCTGAGCCGAGCACGATCACTTTTTTCTTATCCGAAACCTTGCTTTCATTATAGTTACCACTTTCAAAAGTAGAATAGAAATAAGGTGTTTTTGCTTCAAATTCTGCTGAGCAGGTATCTACCATTTTATATACCCTGGTGATGCCGGCTTGCTTTCTTTTATTATAAACGTCCTCTTCATTACCATGCTGCAGGATGCGGCTGATCTGCTCATCGCTGAAGCCATTTACTTTGGCTTCCCTTAGCAGTTCCACAGGCAGGCTATCGAGATCGTATTTGGCAATTTCTTTTTCAAGATTGCAGATCTTCTGGATCTCGGCAATAAACCAGCGGTCGATACCATTGGTAGCTTTGGAAATAGTGCCGACGGAAATACCAGCCATCAGCGCATCCTTGATGCGGAAGATGCGGTCCCATTTCGGAGTTTTGATATATTCCAGCAGTTCTTCCGCATGCATCATGCTTTTACCATAATAGCCGAGACCTACAGCATTATTTTCAAGGCTCTGGCAGGCTTTCTGGATAGCTTCGGTAAAGCTGCGGCCGATGGCCATCACTTCTCCCACGCTTTTCATCTGCAGGCCGAGCGTATCATTGGCTCCTTTGAACTTATCAAAATTCCACCGGGGCACTTTCACGATCACATAGTCAAGTGCTGGTTCAAAATAAGCCGAAGTTGTTTTAGTGATCTGGTTTTCCAGCTCATCGAGGTTATAACCGATAGCAAGTTTGGCAGCTATCTTGGCAATGGGGTAACCGGTTGCCTTGGATGCCAGTGCTGATGAACGGCTTACCCTTGGATTGATCTCGATCGCAATGATCTCTTCGGTGTCAGGATTCAGGGAGAACTGCACATTGCATCCACCGGAAAAATTACCCAGGTCGCGCATCATGCGGATAGCTGTGTTGCGCATCAGTTGCATGGCCGTATCGCTCAATGTCATGGCGGGGGCTACAGTAATGGAGTCGCCGGTGTGGATACCCATGGGATCAAAGTTCTCCACGGTACAGATGATACAAACATTATCGGCTGCATCGCGCAGCAGTTCCAGTTCAAATTCTTTCCAGCCCAGAACAGCTTTTTCCACCAGCACTTCATGTATCGGAGAGGCTTGCAGGCCGCGGTTAAGTGCATCATCCAGTTCTGTTTTATCATGTACAAAGCCGCCGCCGGTTCCGCCGAGGGTGAAAGAAGGGCGGATCACCAGGGGGAAACCGATCTCCTGTGCAAATTCCTTTCCTTCGAGAAAGGAATTGGCGGTTTTAGCGGGAGCAACCGGAACGCCGAGCTGGATCATCCACTGGCGGAATTTTTCCCGGTCTTCTGCTTTGTCAATTGCTTTGATATCCACGCCGATCAGGCGGACCTTATATTTTTCCCAGATGCCCAGGTCTTCTGCTTCCTTGGCCAGGTTGAGGGCTGTTTGTCCTCCCATGGTGGGTAGCACAGCATCAATTTGGTTTTCTTCCAGTATTTGTTCAATGCTTTCCACGGTGAGCGGGAGCAGGTACACTTTATCAGCCATCATCGGGTCGGTCATGATGGTGGCCGGATTGCTGTTGATAAGATAAACTTTTACGCCTTCTTCGCGGAGGCTGCGGGCTGCCTGTGTACCGGAATAGTCAAATTCACAGGCCTGACCAATAACAATAGGCCCTGAACCGATGATCAGGACCGAACGAATAGAAGTATCTTTTGGCATTTTTTACTAGAAAAATTGATCCGGGGTGCCCGGGATGTATAAACAAATTCCGCAAAATTAAGGGAATCGGGTGGTTTAGTATTAGCCCAATTTGAATAATTTTCCCACAAAGACGACGAAGACCACAAAGAAATATTT
>DATAJQ010000160.1:0-3629 GCA_036262095.1 Chitinophagaceae bacterium
GGAATGCTGGCTGGAGCGGCTTCAAACAAAAAATGGCGTTCCATTTGAACGCCATTGAATTACTACCGGGAGGTCCCTAGCAGATTCGAACTGCTGTACGAGCTTTTGCAGAGCTCTGCCTAGCCACTCGGCCAAAGGACCCTTTTCTTCTCCAAAAGCACTTCTCCAGCGCTTTTTTTGAACAGGCGCAAAAATAGGATATTTTTGGTTACTGAACAGAAGCTTTTCACATTAAATAAGTTATATGAGCCGTATTGCAGAATCCGAGCTGATTATCAATCCAAGGGGAGCCGTGTATCACCTTGATCTCCGCCCCGAAGAAATCGCCGGCACCGTTATCACTGTCGGTGACCCGGACAGGGTAAAAGAAGTGAGCAAATACTTCGACTCGATCGAAGTAAAAAGGCAGCACAGGGAATTCGTGTCAAATACCGGCTATGTAGGTAAGAAAAGAATAACGGTGCTCTCTTCAGGGATTGGGCCGGATAATATTGATATTGTCGTCAACGAACTGGATGCCCTGGCGAATATCGACTTCGAAACAAGGCAAATAAAAAGCAAGTTGACCTCTTTGAACATTATCCGCATCGGCACTTCAGGTTCCCTGCAGGCGGATGTACCGGTTGATAGTTTCGTGGCTTCTACGCATGGTCTGGGCATAGATAATTTGCTCAATTTTTATCGCCATGAACAAAACGAAGAAGAAAATCAACTGCTCCACTCCTTTATTACCCACACACAAATGCATGGCCAGATGGGACAGCCCTATGTAAGCGGGGCCGCTCCTTCCCTGCTCAAACATTTTGTAAAGGATTTTCACCAGGGAATCACCGTTACCTGCCCCGGATTTTATGGCCCCCAGGGCCGGATTCTGCGCCTGGGTGTACGCAATCCTGAGCTGATCAACCGCCTCACGGATTTCCGCTTTGGACAGCACCGGATCACCAATTTTGAAATGGAAACCTCCGCTATATATGGCCTGGGTAAACTATTAGGCCATAACTGCCTGGCTGTCAATGCCATTGTAGCCAACAGGGTACAAAAAGAATTCTCCAGAGACGGAAAAGCCGCGGTGGAAAACCTCATTAAAAAATTCATCGGGATATTTGCGGAAAATATCTGATTATTAAGTCGTGTAAATAAGAGTAAAGGCAAATGGGTAATTAAAAAAAACGATTTGCCCGGTTATCTGGCGAGGATTAACCATCCTTTACCCGACTTTACCCGCAAATTTGATCGTTGATTTTTTACTTTTGAATTTTACTTATCAAACAGGATATGACGCTTCGTTTTTATAAATACCAGGGAACGGGAAATGATTTTATAGTAGTGGATAATCAAACTAATGAATATTCCTCCCTGACCACCGACCAGATCCGCCGCTTATGTGATCGCCGTTTTGGTATTGGCGCAGACGGTTTTATGATGCTGAACCAGAAAGCCGGCTACGACTTCGAAATGAAATATTTCAATGCCGATGGCCGGGAAGGCAGCATGTGCGGCAATGGCGGACGTTGTATTACCAAATTCGCTTATCACCTGGGCATCCACCGCACCGAATACCGCTTTCTGGCAGTAGACGGCGAGCATGAAGCCGAAATCGACACGGATGGTATCGTTTCGCTAAAAATGCAGAACGTGAATAAAGTGCAGCGCTTTCATAGCGACTTTATTCTAAATACCGGTTCTCCCCACTATATCAAGCCTGTAAGTGAAGTAATGGATATAGACGTATATCAGAAAGGCCGCGATATCCGCTACAGTAAGGATTTCGAAGCGGAGGGAATTAACGTGAATTTCGTTGAGCAGGTAAGCGACGATAAGATCATTGTCCGCACCTATGAGCGTGGCGTCGAAGATGAGACTTATTCCTGTGGTACCGGTGTCACTGCTGCAGCTTTGGTCTTTTACCACAATGAGAACGGTTTCAATGAGGTGGAAGTAAAAACCCTTGGCGGCACGCTGACAGTAGAATTTGACCGGCTTGGCGAAGACCATTATGTAAACATCTGGCTCTGCGGTCCGGCTGAAAAGGTTTATGAAGGAAGTGTGGAAGTGGGTTGAGTCGGCAGTCGATAGTCCAGGCTGCTGAATAGCAATTATACTTTTACGATAGCTAAATAGATTTATTAACTAATAGTAAGGGCCCGGCTACTACACCAGGCTTCTGACGCACGACTCACCAATGATTCAGTACTTCAAAAATATCAATCATAAAACTGTCGAAATCGACAAACCTGAAGAAGGCTCCTGGGTGAACGTGCTGCCCCCACTAAGGCAGGAGGAATTTACGGAGCTGTCGGATAAACTTGATATCCCTATCGACTTCCTGACGGACTCACTGGATATTGACGAAAGAAGCCGTTTTGAAAAAGAATCTACCGTTAAACTGGTGGTGATCAAAACACCTACGGAGAATAACTCTTTCAACGAAAGTGATGCTTATTATATTACCATTCCCATCTGCATCATCATAACGCATAACCAGATCGTAACGGTCAACTCTTTTGAGAATGCTGCCATTAAAAAATTCCTGAACACTTTCCAGAATCGCCATCCCGATAAACGGAACATGATGATGCTGAAAATATTTGAGAAAGTGGTGCAAACTTTTATGGAGCATCTCAAGGAGATCAACCAGCGCAGGAATGTGTATGAACAAAAACTGTATGATGCAAGCCGGAATGAACACCTGCTTGAACTGATGCGGATCCAGAAAAGCCTGGTGTATTTTGTTACAGCCCTCCGCTCGAACGAGCTGCTGTTCGTTAAACTGGAAAGAACAAATTTCCTGGGGCTCAATGAAGAAGAGAAAGAATTCCTGAACGACCTGATCGTTGATAACTCACAGGCCCTTGAAATGGCGCATATTTATACCAATATCCTGAGCAGCACCCTCGATGCATTCGCCAGCATCATTGCCAATAACCAGAACCAGGTTTTGAAACGCCTGGCGGTGATCACCATTGTGCTCACCTTCCCTGTTCTGATCTCCAGCCTGTTTGGCATGAACGTTCCGAATGGTTTTGAAACATCTCCTTATGCATTCCATATAGTTGTGTTCCTTTCCCTGGTCATTTCATTAACTGTAGGCTGGTGGTTCCTGCGTAAAAAAATATTCTGAACAAATGCATTTCTTCAATATCCGGGTATACGGTATCCTCATCAATGATAAAAAACAAGTGCTGGTAAGTGATGAATTCATCCGCGGTAATTACTACACAAAGTTTCCCGGTGGCGGACTGGAATTCGGCGAAGGCACACGCGATTGCCTGAAACGTGAGTTCATGGAAGAGATGAACCTGAACGTTGAAGTTAGTGAACACATCTATACTACCGATTTTTTCCAGATGTCCGCTTTCAATCCCGAACATCAGATCGTATCCATCTATTACGCGGTGAATGCACTGGAGGAAATTAAAGTGCCGTTGCGTGATAAAGCCTTCGATTTTGACAACCTGCAATTAGACGTTTACCAACGCACAGGTGAAACAGAAACATTCCGCTTTGTTGACTGGGAGAATTTTTCTGCAGAAGCTGTGACTTTACCGATTGATAAAATAGTGTCGGATTTAGTCAAGAGTACTTATTAATAAAGATTGCTTAATCAGCCATTGCCGCTCTTTTCA
>DATAJQ010000161.1:0-34860 GCA_036262095.1 Chitinophagaceae bacterium
GTGTCGTACAAAAGAACTCTTAGTCCTTTATGTATCTGATTGAACATGTTGTAACGTTGCATAAAAAAGGTTTAATGGTAATGATTTGTCCGGGCAAAAATGAACCAGGAACGGGCGAACAGCAAATAAGTGCAGGATGAAATGCCATAATCCATTAACGAACTGCAGACGGAAAGGAAGAAATGCCTACAGATCATCCGCCGGTTTGATCAATTCATCCCTGCCTGACACAATTCAACTGCCGGAACTCCCATTTTGCAAGGCGATTAATTATATTTGGTCGCTTTAAACACACACTTTGTCCCACCGTCTTTATATCCTTTTTCTTTTCCTGTTTTTATCCCGGCAATTCTATGGCCAGGACACCAAGCAGTATTCCTTCACCCATTACAGCACTTCAGGGGGACTGGCTTCCAATGAAACCACTTCCGCCCAACAGGATGAGACCGGATATATTTGGATCGGGACCAATAATGGCCTGCAACGGTTCGATGGTTCCCGTTATATCACTTTCCGCCGCTCGAAAAATGACACCACTTCCATCCCGCACAACTACATACAGCAGATATTATTTGACAAACAAAAAAAAATGTGGCTGCTGACAGGTGATGGGAAAATTGGCATTTTTGATACAAAAACATTCAAGTACCGCGAAGTGCCGGTAAAACTCCGGCCGGAAGTTATCCGGATCGGTGAAAGGTGCCTGCTGGAAGATGAAGAAGGCAACCTGTTCATCGTTTATATCCACCAGGATTTTGTAACGCTGAATAAAGAAAGAACACAATTTTCCCGGGAGTACAATTTTATTCCCATACCTGAAGACACCAAAACAGTCAGCATTGAGCAGCAGCCTGGCACATCCAATTACTGGATCGGCAGAAAGGACGGATTTGTTATTTATAACACACAAACCCGGCAGTTCAGCCGACCCGGTGAACACAGTCCCGGCAACCCCCTGATAGAGCGGTTCGGGAAAATTGAATTCCCTCGTAACCTTTTTTTTGATAAGCAGGGCCGTCTGTGGTTTGATAGCTGGATCGACGGAAAACCGCTGATATTCCTGTATGATCTGGCCCGCAAAGAACTTTTACTGGATGCTTACGACCTGAATATTGAAGACTATCATGAAACCCGCGGATATCTTCAACAAAAAGATGGCACCATCTGGATATGCGGTCTTGGTGTATTTGCCAGGTACCTGGAAAAAGAGAAAAAGTTTCAGCGCGTTGAAAACACGTACCACAACGAGCAAAGCATAACCTTCGAGATCATTTTTGATTTTTTTGAAGACAGGGAAGACAATATCTGGATCGCCACCAGCAATAATGGTTTATACAGGTTCACCCCCGCTGCCCAGTTCTTTACCAATATCCCCCACCTTAACCGGGTAAATAATACACCCGGCAAAGGGTCGATCCTTTCTTTCTTCCGCACACACAAGGGAACACTGATGGCCGGGGCCTGGAGTGATGGCCTTTATCATTATGATAAGGATTTCAATCCCATTCCTCTGAACATAAAAGGCCTTAATGAAAAAAAATCTCCCTGGATGTGGAGCATGTACCCATCCCGCGACAGCAATTTTGTGTGGATGGGATCGCAACCGGGGATTTATCATATTAACCTGGCTGACCGTTCTTACAAATATTACAATCCCCCAGCATTAAAAAACAGAACACTCCGCCAGGTAGCAGAAGACCGGTTTGGCAATCTCTGGATCGGTACACAAAGCCTGGGTTTGTTCAAATGGACAGCAGCCGATGGGAAAAAGAAATTTGATGATGGCATCAGCTATTTTCCTGATTTCCCCGTTGCACAAGTACTGAAGATATTCATTGATAAGCAAGGTACCGTCTGGGTTGGCACGAATGGTTATGGCGTGTATGCGATCGACCCTGCTACAAACAAAGTGATCGCCCACCTGGGAACAGAGGAACCTGCAGAAAGAAAACTGCTCGCTCTTTCAGCATCTGGTATTACGCAATATGATGACAGCACTGTTGTGATAGGTTCCGGTGGTTTGTTATTTTATAATACACGGCAGCAGAAACTCACCCGCACCATTCCCTTACCACAGTCCGCTCCCGGTTATATTACCGCAATTGAAAAAGACCGCCAGGGTTATGTATGGGTATCTTCTACCAGCGGCATTTTCAGGGTCAATCCACGCAATGGTATCTTTATCCATTTCGATCGCATCGACGGTATTGCCAACGACAAATTTATCGATGCCTCTTCTTATGTGCTTCCTGATGGAAGGATCATCTTTGGGGCAGATAACCAGATCGTAGTTTTCAATCCTGAAGAAGTAAAGATCAATAATCCCTCTCCTGATATCGCCATCACCGGGGTTAAGGTAATGAACAAACCCTTGCAGGTAGATTCTTTGCTGAAAGCAGGCACAGCTGAATTAAGAGCAGATGAAAATTCCTTGACCATTGAATTTTCAGGCCTGAGTTATAACAGCACTTATATTATCAGCTATAAACTGGAGGATATCGATAAGGAATGGAAGATGGCCGACAATACCAACCAGGCTATCTACACTTACCTGCCTGCAGGCAAATACACGTTCCTGGTCAGAAGCGAAGATGCAGAAGGAAATATCGGGAAAAACATTACCCGCTTATCAATTGTGGTGCATCCGCATTTCTGGAAAACCTGGTGGTTCTATAGTTTGCTGGTCTTACTGGCCATCGTTGTACTTTACTGGATTGACAGGGAAAGGGTGGCGCGGCTGAAAGACCTGGAGAAAGTAAGGACTGAGATCGCCAACAACCTGCATAAGGATGTGACCACAACCCTCAGTCATATCAACCTGCTGGGAGAAATGGCCAAGATAAAAGCAGACAAAGACATCAACCGGTCAAAGGAATATATTGACCAGATCAGCAGCAAAAGCCATAACATGATCATTGCAATGGACGATATCCTATGGAGCATTGATCCGGAGAACGACAGCATGGAAAAAACCCTGTTGCGCATGATGGAATTCACCGATGCTTTAAAACACCGGCATAGTGCAATTATCGAGCTGGTGGTAGATAAAAAGATACGCTTGCTGAAACTTGACATGAAAGTGCGGAATGAATTCTTCCTGATTTTTAAAGAAGGACTCCGCATGATCGTACAATACGGAGGAGGAAGGGATACACTGATCAATATCGATCTTTTCAGGAACAAACTCTCGCTGAAACTGCAGGATGCCACTGCCCGCATGGACGCGCACATTGATGAAATAGAAAGATGTATCCAGGAGATCAATACCCGTTCGGAAATGATACTGGCAGAAGCCGATATCCAGTATGACAAGAACGGCATTGCCATCATCTTACTCATCCCTGTCAAATAAAATACAGCATCCTCATACTCCCGGCTAAAGACTTCCGACTCACTTACCCATCCACCTCTTAAACTCCGTCACCTTCTCCCTGCTCACGATAGATTCTTTCTCCACCGCAGGACGGAGATGAAGCAGAAGGCGATTTCCGAAATAATCATGTATCTGCTCCACACTGTCCACGGAGATATAAAAGGAACGGCTGATGCGGAAGTATTTCCTTGGATCGAGCATTTCTTCCAGCTCATCCATGGTATAATCCACTACGAATTTTTTATTATCGTGTGTTTTAAAGAAGTTGAGGCGGCCATCGCTGAAAAAATAAGCGATCTCATCCGTATCCACCGATACCAGTTTTTGGGCATGCCGCACCAGGAAGCGTTTCCGGTATTCTTTCAGTTGCAGTTTCTCCTGCAGCTCCTTCACCAGGCTTTCAATATTCATATCAGCCTTGGAGCCGGATTGCTTGTACATGCTTTTCAACTGGTGCATTTTCTCAAGGGCGGATTCGAGGTCTTCTTTCTGAATGGGTTTTAACAGGTAGTCCACGCTGTTTACCTTAAAAGCTTTCAACGCATACTCGTCATAAGAGGTAGTGAAGATCACCGGGCATTTGATAGACACGCGGTTGAATATCTCGAAGCTTTGTCCGTCAGATAATTCAATGTCCATCAGGATAAGGTCTGGCAAGGGGTTGCTATTGATCCATTTCACTGTGGCCATAATGCTGTCTGCCACACCTACCACTTCTGCATCGGGATCAACGGCAGCCAGTGTCTTGACCAGTTTTTTAACAGCCAGTTCTTCGTCCTCTACAATTAAAACTTTCATTCGTTGCTTTTTATTTATACAGAATGATACGATGCTAATTTAGGGGATTTGAATCCATCTTATCCTTATTTGTCTGCAGGTTTATCCATTTATTGTCCATACCATTATTCCAGATAAGCGGCAGCACCACGGTAAAGTTCTTATTGTCTTCCATCACCTCGAATCCCTTTTGCTTTAAAAGTTCATATTTGGCTTTGATATTCTCCAATCCGATCCGGTTGGAAACCCCTTTCACCGTTCTGCGTTGCAGGTTATTATTGATCACCAGCCGGTTTCCTGCTGTTGTAAAGATCTCGATGGTGAGCGGAATGTTTTTTGACAGCACATTATGCTTAACGGCATTTTCTACCAGCAATTGAAGGCTTAGTGAAGGAACGAGATAATTGTCATACCGCTTATCCGTTTCAATCTGGAATTGCACGGCTTCACCATGCCGGGTTTTCAGCAAACCAAAATAGGAACGGATAAAACGAAGCTCATTCTGTAAAGTAGACAGGCCAGTTTCATTATTCCGCAATAAATAACGGTACACTTTGCTCAGTTCATCAAGAAAGGCTTCGGCTTTCACCGCATCTTCTGCGATCAGCGACGAAAGCGTGTTGAAGCAGTTGAAAAGAAAATGCGGGTTCACCTGGCTTTTCAATACTTCAAATTCCTGTTGCAGCGACATCTGCTTAAGGATCTCCTTTTCTGCCAGGCTTTCCCTGTTCTTCTCCATTATATAGATCGCCTCCCATAGCGTAAGAAAGATGAGGTTGACAGCAAATCCTGCCAGCACACTTTTCTCCAGGTCTCCCTTCCCTATCTTATAATCCAGGACATGGAATACTTCGTAAATAAATACGATCAATACAGCAGCAGGGGTCATCACCAGGAATACCACCAGGCATTTCATTAAAATGCGCCCTGCGCTCTGGCTGATCTCCGGGTACTTCCTTTCAGCCCATTGACCGGTCAGCACATGAAAATACCAGCCTATCAATCCGATGAACCAGATAAGCGGGAAAGAGATCAGCCATATTTGCGGGTCATGAAACAGCCTGTCGCCATAAAGGATATGATTTATTCCCAGGTCAATCAGAGGCATTGCCGCCAGGAAAGAGTACCATTGCACTTTTGTAGCTTTTACCCACCTCATGCTATTACCTCCTCTGTTTGCCGGATCAGTGGCAGCCGGATACGCCGCACGGCCGCTTCTTCCTCAATTTTTACCGGGGGCTGATTCATCAGTTGATAGCGTTTTACCAGGTTATCCAATCCTGCTTCGTATTCCACGATTTCCGTCATCACTTTCCGCTGCACATTATTCGTGATAATGATCGCCTCGCCATCATCAGACGCAAGCCTGATCACCAAAGGACTGTCCTTTGCTGTTTTGTTCTGGAAAAGCGCGTTCTCGATGATCACCTGCAGGCTCAGCGGCGGCACCAGTTTTTCCTTGTCATCCTCCTTTATATCCACCTGCAGTTCCACAGCTTCATTGTAGCGGGCTTTAAGCAGGGAAAAATAAGACCGGATGAATTGCAATTCCACAGCAAGCTGCACCAGCTGCGTTTCTTCATTGCGGAGCATATAACGGTAAACACGGCTCATCTCGTCCAGGAATTTTTCAGCCTTGGCCGTATCTTCCTGTATAAGCCCGGAAAGGGAGTTGAGGCTGTTGAAAAGGAAGTGAGGGTTCACCTGGCTTTTCAATCCCATCAATTGGCTTTGCTTATATGCCATTTTCAGGTTTTCAGTCTCATTCAATTCATTCTTCCATCTTTCAAAACTGAAAATGCCTTCGTTGAGGAAGGCAAAAAAGATATTGACGATACCCACTACAAGATAGGCCCAGGTGAATTTGTTTTCATAATTCTTATCCTGCAGTAAACCTGTGCCAACGTAGATGCTGAACAAACCAAGGATAACAAGCGCCGACATCAGCAGGAAGAAAAAGATCAGCAGCATGGTGCGTTTAAAGAAATCCGAATCGCGGGGGAAGCGCTGCCGGAAATTTTTGCCGATGGCCCTGTATAAAAGAAAAGTGATGCCGATAATAGAAAAGGTGATCAGCGTACCCGCAACCGTGATGAGCAGGTCTGAAAAATAGGCCTTCTCGAAGATGATAAAGTTGATGATGAGGGATAAAGGCAGAACGGCCCACAAGAGCATGAACAGATCATTACGGCTATATCGGGGAAACTTCAGCATGTGATATACACAAAATACCGTCTTTTAATGCTTATTAAGAACAGGCGCCTACTGATTGGGGGTTTACTGGTATGAATTGGGGAAAATAGTGCTTGAATTGTTAAACAGAAAACAGAAGGTTAAGCTACTGAGATTCAGTGGTTCAAGGGTGTTTAAAACCAGGCGGTAAGAGAGGGCGCCAAGGCCGCAAAGGGAGCGCAAAGAGCACAAAGAATTTCACAAAGCTGACGTGGCGTTCTTTGCGCTCCCTTTGCGGCCTTGATGGTACTCCACTCCCTCCTTCAGTTCATCTCCGTATTTACTCATATCATCCACACCTTGCTTGTTAAGGGAAAACACTGCATCTATTTTTACGCCCATCAAACCATGACCTTAAACTTTATTTTATGAAACGAACACGTACATACCTGCCATTATGGACACTGGTGATTTTATTAAGTGCCGGTTTCCTTTTTTCTTCCTACAGATCGCGCCATGCAGCAGATGATATCTGGAAAGCACTGGGCATCTCCCAGCAAGCCGGAACAGATGGCATCAAAGCCAGTTTTCTGAACGGCTATCTTTATTACTATGGCGCCCGCAATGCAAAGAATATTGCATTGAATGACCGTAAAGCCATTGCACAGGACCTGCTGGCATACACCAAGCAATACATCAGCGGCCCGGCTTTCAAAAAACAATATGAAGATCTGCGTAAAAGCGCTCAGCCGCAACAACCGGCAGCCATAAAACTGCGTACCATTGAAGAGATACAAAAAGAAGAGGTCACTAAAACGGAAAAAAGCATTAAGGATATGGAAAAGACGCTGAAAGAAGTGTCTGCCGATATTGCCAAATCCATGCAGCCGGTGCTGGAAATGCAAAAGCAAAACCTGAAAGATTATCAAAATCCAAAGAACCCCATGTTCGCGTCCATTCAGCAAAGTGAAAAATATCAACAGGAAGATGAGCAAAGGCGTTACCAGGAAAACATGGAGTTATGGAAAAAGAATTATCCGGAAAACATCAATCAGTTCATTGCCGGTAAACTGCAAAAAATGCTGGACGCAACCAAGGGAATCGATTACAATGCAGCCCTGGTAGAAAAATACAACAAGAAAAGATTTGTGAACCCTGCATACGAAGCGAAGAACACTGAATGGAAACAAGGATTCCGTGCGGGAAAGGAAGTAACAGAAACAGCAAGGGCATTTGCACAGCAGTGGCTGGGGGAATTGAAGTGAGCCGGGAGTCTTTAGCCGGGAGTCAGGAACCGGAAATGGATTAAAATTTATTCAGGCATTTCGATATCGTCAAATTTGTTATTGTTTTTGGAGTATCCGGGCTCCAGGCTCCCGGTTAAAGACTTACTGGTTATGTCTTATCTTTGAGCATGCCTCTTCGCAGACTTAAAAAACCAATCCAGCTTTTTACACAAGACAGCCGTTCCGTAGGAATATTGTTGCTGGCTTGTACAGCAATTTCACTGGTGATCGCCAATTTGCCGCAGGGCATTGGGTATGTCAATTTCTGGAATATAGAGATCGAATGGCTTCATGCGCTTCATCTTCCGCATAGCCCGCTTCATTTGGTGAATGACGGGTTGATGGCACTCTTCTTTTTCCTGGCGGGGATGGAGATAAGACAGGAAATGCAGGAGGGTGAATTGTCTACCCTGAACAAAGCAGCACTGCCAGTGGCCGCTGCAGTAGGCGGAATGATAATGCCGGCCATCTTGTATATACTTTTCAATAAAGGCACCGCATATTCAGGCGGATGGGCAATACCAGCTTCCACAGACATTGCTTTTTCATTAGGCGTGGCATCGCTGCTGGGCAAGCGGGTGCCTGTGACCTTAAAGATATTCTTAACAGCCCTGGCGATCATTGATGATCTCGGTGCTATTATTATCATCGCCCTGTTTTATGGCGAGCCAGTGAAAGCCTTTTATCTTTTAGGGGCTGTAGCCATTATTCTTATCGTGCATTTGCTGAACAGGCAAAAAGTAAAATTCGGCATCCTGCATATTCTGTTTGGATTGCTGCTGTGGTATGCAATATTCAATTCAGGTATCCACGCCACGGTAGCCGGTGTCATCTTTGCATTGCTGATACCGCGGCATTTGCTGGGGCATATCCGGCATCAACTGCACCATCCCGTCAATTTTATTATCATTCCCGTTTTCGCACTTGCCAATACAGCGATCATCTTTCCGGAAAATGCCGGCGCTGCGCTGACCAGCAGTTTATCCTGGGGCATTATCCTGGGGTTGGTGCTGGGCAAGCCTCTTGGGATCTTCCTGGCTTCTTACCTGCTGGTGCAGAAGAAAAAAGCAGAATTGCCGGAAGGAGTTTCCTGGATGCAGCTTACCGGGGCAGGTTTCCTGGCCGGTATTGGCTTTACCATGTCCATTTTTATTGCGATGCTGGCTTTTTCACAGCCGGCTGTACAGGATATAGCGAAAGTAGCGGTACTGGTAGCTTCGCTGGTGGCGATTATTTGTTCGATTATCTGGTTGCGCTGGACGGGAGAAAAAGGGAAATAATGCAGGGATGGCTTATTGTTTGCAAACAGAACGCATTAAAGGAATTATGTGCGTAAGTGATGGGGGTAGTCAGCCAAAAATTATCCGATAATTTGTTTGTATTTTTTTTGGTGCGAAACTTCAGGAACTGTATTTTTGCACCCCGTTCAGATAAAGCATCTGGGCGTCAGGTTGATCTCGTAGCTCAGTTGGTAGAGCACATCACTTTTAATGATGGGGCCCTGGGTTCGAGTCCCAGCGGGATCACTAAAGAGACATTATTCTTACATAGAGTAATGTCTCTTTTTATTTGTAGTCAACCGTATCTGGAATATTCAAGTTTTCCAGGTTTCACGCCTTTCAAAAAACTAAACTCCAAAAAGATCAAGCTTCCATAGCTCATTTTTTTCAAAGCTTTCATCATTAGAAGCCGTTAAACTGAGAACCAGGCTGACTGAACCTACTATATCACCTCCACCCAGGAAACATGTTTTGGCGAAAATCACCCCCTTAAGTTGTCGCTTTTACACCATACCAAATCCCGAAATGAATTCCACCTTTACATCATCAATTCAAACAAAATTGAGATCAGCGCTATGAAGAATTTATTCAAAACACCTAATCCTCTCAAGTCAATACTGCTAATTTCCACCATCATGCTTGCAGTATCCCGATCAAACGGGCAACAAATCAAACCCTCCAACAGCGGTTACGTACCTGTCAATAGCATCAAAGTTTATTACGAAGTATATGGCGAGGGTAAGCCTATCGTTTTACTACACGGTGCTTTTATGACAATTGATCTGAACTGGAGAGAATTAATCCCTGAACTGTCCAAAACCAGGAAAGTAATTACCATCGAGTTACAAGGACATGGACACACTCAATTTTCAGACAGAAAATTATCACATGCTACTTTAGCAAGTGATGTGGAAGGAGTAATGGATTACCTGAAAATTGACAGTGCTGATATGGCAGGATACAGTTTTGGCGGTACTGTAGCTTATCAATTCGCTATACAAAGCTCCAAACGGTTAAGAAAACTGGTGATCATTTCTGCTACTTATAAAAGTAGTGGCTGGCGGCCCGAAATAAACAGCGCATTTAAAACCATGAAGCCTGAGCTTTTCGCAAATTCTCCGATGAAAGCCGCATACGATGTGGTAGCGCCTGATAAAACAAAATGGACAAAGTTCTTAGAGCAGATGATTGCTTTTGCCGGGATACCATATGACCTGGGCGACTCCAACATTTCGAAAATTTCTGCACCTGTATTAATCATAGCGGGTGACAATGACGGAATGGATAAAATCGAGTTGATAAAAACATATCAACTGCTGGGCGGTGGTGTAACTGCAGACTTAGGACAAATGCCAAAATCGCAATTGGCCATTGTTCCTTCCCAAGGGCATGTCAGCCTGATGATGCAGACAAAAACAATCGCAGGTTATCTGGACGAGTTTTTGAAGTAGGTATAATCGTCCCCGTCATTAAAGAGATGCCCGGTAAAATGAATAATAAAGCAACTATTTCAATCAGGCTATAAATAAAATAACATGCGAAAGATAACTGTTTTATCAATGATCACACTCGATGGTGTTATGCAGGCACCGGGCGGGCCTGAGGAAGATACATCTGGTGGCTTCAAATATGGCGGTTGGACTGCACCTTATAGCGACGATCTTTTCAGAAAGGTTTTGGAAGAAGAATTGAAACCGGCCGATTATATGCTTGGCAGAAAAACTTTCGAGATTTTTGCATCTTACTGGCCCCAGCATGATGAATTTTGGCCGGGCATCAACGATGGCACCAAATACGTCCTGTCGCAGACTATAGGAAAATCGGATTGGAAAAATACTGTCTTCCTAAAAAATCTGGCAGATATCGAAAGGCTTAAGAATTCGGAAGGTATTGACATTCAGGTTTGGGGTAGCAGCAAGCTTGTTCAACTGCTGCTTAAGCATGACCTGGTTGACGAACTCCGGATCAAGATTTATCCATTGATCCTTGGTGAAGGAAAAAAGCTGTTCGATAACGGCGCGATCCCGGCGGCATTCACCCTAACAGAAAGCCACGTTACATCAAAAGGGATTATTATAGCCAGTTACAAACGGGCCGGAGCAGTTATAACAGCCAATGCCGGGGACCAGAGCACATAAAGAAATATAGAATTTTCAGCCGGTTAGTTCTTATATTCATTACTGACAAGCGCCCTTACAAGATGCCGGTAAAATATGTAACCACCAAAGCAATACTGCCGGGATTCAAGCGATTATTTATCGCATGCCTTTTGCTGCAGGCAATTTTTTCCTGTAAGCAGAAGGCTGAAAAAAGTTTTATTGCAGATGCCTTTAAACCGAAGATCACCCAAGCAACCTTCTATTCATTCTTTCCGGAACACCCTACCTCCCATCCGGACTCCATCCGCCTTGATGAAAAAAAGCTGAAAAAGGTCATTGCCGGTAAACCTTCTGTCACTCCCCTTAAAAACAACCTGCTTCCAGCCGGCGCTCCGCAAAGCCTTATTATAAATCAGCAAATAACAACTCCGGGTACAGACACATTTACCCTCCCCGAAATCATTCCTGCTACCAGTAAAAAAGTACAGGCAGCGCTACCCGAAAGGTCGGATATAAAAGAAGCGACTTACAAAATACCCAACCCCTTGTCCATCGCTTCCTTCGGAAAACTGCAGGGACTAAAACATAGTATCATCACCGCCCTGCTGCAGGACCATACAGGCAATATCTGGATATGCACTGCAGCAGGCGTTAGCAGGTATGATGGGCATAGCTTCACCAGCTTTACTACGGATCAGGGGCTTGCTTATAATGATGTAAGGGCCGTATGCCAGGACAGGAATGGGAATATATGGTTTGGCACAATGGGTGGAGGTATTTCAAAATACGATGGATATTCATTTACCAATTTTACCGTAAAGGACGGATTGCCCGGCAATATTGTATACAGCATTAAAGAAGACAACCTGGGAAATATATGGTTAGGCACCCTTAAAGGCCTTGCAAAATATGATGGCAAAACATTTACCAATTTTACCCGGAAGCAGGGCCTGGTGAATGACTCAGTGAATAATATTCTTATTGATAAGAATCAGCACATCTGGATCGCCACCAACAAAGGAATTTCAAAATTCGATGGTCATTCCTTTACCAGTTATACTTCAATGGAAGGAACAAATACCAACCATATACAGTGTATGACAGAAGATAAAGCAGGCAGGATCTGGCTTGGTACATACGGCAATGGCCTGTATATTTTTGACGGTACTTCATTCATGCGTCTTGGAACGAAAGAAGGCTTGATCGATAATGATGTTTTCAGCCTGCTTCAGGACAGGAATGGAAATATATGGGCAGGCACTCATTATGGCCTTTCCAAATTCGACGGCCATTCATTCACCAGCTTTACCGGCCAGCAAGGCCTGGTAAATGATAATATTTACAGCCTGTTGCAGGATAATGCTGCCAATATCTGGATAGGAACTTCAGGCGGGCTTTCAAAATATAATCCGGGTTCATTCACCCACATCACTGAAAGTGAAGGCCTGCCAAAGAATTATATCTTCAGCTTTTATGAAGATAAATCAAAAAAACTCTGGCTGGGTTCATGGCGGGGAGGCGTATCTGTGCTTGATGGACAAACATTAAAAACTTTTACAGACAAACAAGGATTGCCTTTCAATGACGTAAGAAGTATTTATGGAGACAATAAAGAAACCCTCTGGTTTGCCACCTATAAAGGCGTGGCAAAGTACGATGGCCATTCATTCATATATTATAACGAACAAGTTGGGCTGGTTAATGATGATGTCAACACGATAATGCAGGACAGGAATGGGAATTTCTGGTTTGGCACAGAAAACGGCGCTTCAGCATTTGACGGGCAGCAGTTCACCAACTTTTTTGCAAATAATGATTCCGCCAATCATATCAATCATATTATGCAGGATGCGGCAGGCAATATATGGTTTGGTGCGACCACGGGCATTTTTAAATACGATGGTCACAATATTACCCGTTTTGGAGATGAAAACGGAATATTCAGAGAAGCCTGCAACTATATTTATACTGACAGGTCAGGTAATACCTGGTTTGCTACGGCAAAAGGTATTCTCCGGTACGATGGAGCTTCTATTATTAGGTTCACTCAGAAAGAAGGCCTGATAAACAATGAAACGGTAAGCATGCTCGAGGATGAGAAAGGAAATTTCTGGATCACAACCCGTTTCGGACTAAGTAAATTATCTGCTGAAAAATTGAAATTGTTCCAGGAGGGAACAGCGTCCGGGAATGTATATGAAAGCGATGCCTATTTTAAAAATTATGGGTACGCGGATAATTTTCTTGGCATCGGTTGTAACCTTGGCGCCATACTTGAAACGGCCGGTCATCGTATTTGGATCGGGACAAATAATGGTGCTACCTTTTTTGATCCATCAAAAGAATATGCTGGCCCCATTCCGCCTGATGCCCGGGTTACGGCTGTTAAAATAGCCGGGCAGTATATCAACTGGCCTGAACTCCAGGAAAGACCAGATACCACATTTATGATGAAAAATGGTATTGGGTTCAGCAATTTTCATTTTGATTCATTAAGCCGGTGGTACAACTTACCCCAGGGTTTGAGCCTTGCATACAATAATAATGATATCAGCTTTGATTTTGCAGGCTGTACCATGGACCAGCCGCATACCGTAAAATATCAATACCAGTTGATTGGCTCTGATAAAAATATGAACGGTCCCACCGATCAGTCAACCGCATCATACAGCAACCTGGCTCCAGGTCGCTACACTTTTATAGTAAAAGCCATGAATTATGATGCAGGTTGGGGAAAAGAATACACTTATAGTTTTATCATTCGTCCTTCCTGGTGGCAAACCTGGTGGTTCAGGACACTGGCAACCCTTACTACCCTGCTTATTATATTCCTTACCGCGCGGTTTATTTATCAATACCAATTGCATAAGCAAAAGCTGGCTTTAGAAAAAGAGCTGGCTGTGCAATATGAGCGGCAGCGCATTTCTTCCGACCTGCATGATGAGATCGGAGCTACCCTCAGCAGCATTAATATTTACAGCAGTCTCGCCAAAACAGAAAGCAATAAGGAACCTTACCTCGAATCCATCAGTGCCAATGTTAATGATGTCGTGAATAAATTGGATGACCTTGTATGGAAGATCAACCCGAAATATGATACGCTGGACAGTGTAATATACCGCCTCATGTTTTTTGCTGAACCCCTTGCCCTTGCAAAAAATGTCAGCATCAGCCTGAAAGCCGGCGATGAATTGCGCCGGCAAAAATTAGATGCGGAGACCAAGCACCAACTGTTCCTGGTATTAAAGGAATTGCTGAACAACGCTTTGAAACATTCGGGCTGTAAAACGATAAGTATTGTTTTTTCATCGGCCGGTTCTGGTTTGCAGGTAGTGGTAGAAGATGACGGAAAGGGTTATGATGAAGCAGCCATCAATACACAGCGAAACGGCCTCCGGAATATTGCCAGCAGGGTTCAGGCGATGCGGGGGACTATTGCTACGAGGACAGGCATCAGCGCTGGTACGCAAACCACTATCAGCCTACCGTTGGCCTGACAGAAAACTGGTATTTTTTGTAACAGCATATCGGTTATTTTTACAGGAATGATCAGGGTGGCGCTTATAGAAGACAATCTTTCATACATGAAAGCCATGCAGGCATTGGTAGGCACCAGGCCGGATATGCTGCTGGTATATACCTCGGAAAACCTGCTGGAAGTAAACGCCCTGTTTCAGGCGAAGCCTGATGTAGTGATGCTGGATATCGATCTGCCCGGAATAAACGGTATAGAAGGCGTGAAACTGATCAAAGAAAAGCTGCCGCAAACCGGCATTTTCATGCTCACTGTTTTTGAGGACGAGGATAAAATATTCAGTTCCATAAAAGCCGGAGCAGATGGTTACCTGCTGAAAAAAGACGCACCTGAAAAGATAACGGAAGCTATTACCGCCGTGCATAATGGCGAAAGCATCATGAATGGTAAGATAGCCAGGAAGATGCTTGACTATTTTAACAGGGATGAGAGCCGCCGGAATAAGGAGCTGGAACAATTTCACCTTACCCGGCGGGAAACAGAGATCCTCAATCATCTCATTTCCGGAAAATCATATAAGCAGATAGCAGAAGAATGTTCCATTAGCATACAGACCCTGTTTTCCCACACTAAAAACATCTACAACAAGCTCAATATTCACTCACGGGCAGAGATTGCGGCAAGATTTTGTTGAAGGATATTATACCATAAATCTGGTAGCCGGCATACATAATCACAGAAATCTGCGATTGTCTTACACCGCGCGTATCCCTAGTTTTATTTCAGCACAGCTTACCATCACTAATCAAACATTCAAAGTGCCGCTAAAACTAATTACACTATGCCTGTTTTTTAACTTATCAATTAAGTCGCAGCCTTCGCTGTACGATGATGGGAATATACGGCTGACATATACAACACAGGTGCTAAAAACCGTTTACTGTTCCAATAAGAATGGAACAATCTACTTTGTAACAGCAAAATATCATTTAGAAAATTATTCTTCAAAAAACTGGTTTGTAAATCTTGCATGGGGAATGAACTATATAGCAGATGGCAATCTTTGTCCCGCTGATGACGATGTGGCACATTTTAAATACCAGGCGACATCATCAGGGCTGGAAGGAACCGTTAAAGCAGGGGCTAACTATTATGGAGAAGATGGCGCATGGTTTACCTCCAGAAGCCCAATCCCTGGACATAAAATTATCGTAAAAACTTTATGGTCTGCTCCAAAAATAAACACCAATACGAATACTGGCTCTACTACAAACACATCCGCACAATCAAAACAGCCTGGTTATGGGATTTACCAAAACGATAACATTGTCAACCCCAAAACCCAAGTACCAGTCGGGCAAAAGCAACAGCAGGAAAATGCCGCCACTGCTAATGCTATGAATAGTTATCAAAATGCCGGCAAGGAATACAATGATGAGCTAAAAAGGTTAAACAGCATCCCCAACACATATAAAGCGCCAACCACCCCGCAACAGTTACAACAAAAAGAAATAGACCGGCAAACACAGATTGCTGCCTCGCAAAAACGGATACAACAGATCCAACAACAACTTGAAGAGCAAAAGAGACGCTACCGGCAAACACAAATAGATTTCTCTAATGCCCAAATTTCTGCAGACAATGCTTATTCTGCGGCTATTGCAAGCGGCAAAAAAGAATCAGGGGCAATGCTGGATGCCACCCTTTCCGGTGCTCAGCAAATCAGCGACCCCACAGGACAGTTGGTTTATACAGGCGTTGGGCTTGCAGTCTCACTAGTTGCATTCCTGGGTGAAAAAAAGCAGGAACGCCTGGAAAAAGAAGCTGCAGCCAGAAGAGAGGAAGAACGAAAAAGTCTTATTATTCAAACCAAGAATAAATTTATTGCAGACGCCATAAGTATTAATAAGTATGGTATTGGTGATCTGGTTTCCAAATCGCGCTTTGCAGCACTTCTATTGGTCCCGAAACCTATTATATCCGATCAAGAGAAGGCCTTTTTTACAATCCCAGTTTTAGTTCCCCAATATGCCGATAGCACTTACCCTTTAAAAGATGAAATTGAAAAAAAACTTTTGAAAGCCCTGACCCTGGATAAAGATCTTTTAGATGACATGAAAGTTTATACACTTTATCCTATAACCAACGTTGAAAAATTTCAAGAAGAATTTATAAAGAAAATGGGCAGTGGGCATCTCATCTACCTGTCTGCTGAATTGACAGATTTTTCAGGATACCCTTTCACTTACAATACTGAAAGTGGAACGGTTGATTTCTGGAACAGACCGGTAAAAAAAGAAAGCAAAGCTGAAACCAATAAACAAATAAAAAATGATTTCTGGAATCAATAAAAATATGAGGCAGTTATTTATAATCATTATTTTTTTGTTGCCGCTAACTTTCTATGGGCAAGATAAGGAGATTGAAGCACAGGTCCATTACTTACAGGCAGAAGATCTATATACCCAATCCACTTTCAAAAGCCGGGATAGTGCATTAAAAGAACTATTATCTGCTGAAGTGATATTAGGTAATACAAACCCCAAAATACTCTTTCTGAAAATAAAAACTTTGCATTATCTCTATCCAGATCACTACCCTTATTTATTTGGGATGGACACGTGTTTGAAAAAATTCTTCTCCGTGGTTGATGCAAAAAATTATCCCACGGAGAAATATGCAGAAATAATAGTTTGCAAAAACAGGTTCAAAGCCTTTTCTGATTCTTTAGGTCAAAGAGGAGAAAAATTCATCACCAAGGATTATTCAGGTATACCTTATGCGAAATTACTGGGAAGGCTTTTAGGCGATAATCCTGATCCCCCTAAAATGGCGCCTGTAAATTTTGAAAAAGAAAGCGATATCGAGGAGTTCACTCTCGCATCTCCGGAATTCAAATACAGAGGGCGATATTATTTTGGGATTTTGCCTCAGAACGGAAGTGGATTCCTTTATGGCATTATAAAAAGGAGGCTAATTATCGATGATGACGGCACTGACAATTCAGGCTTTAAATATTTCAATTACCAGGTTATTAGCCTGAACTCCAAAGAAACCCCGAGAGCCCTGGATTGCTTCATTACATGGGATGCTGGTGCCTTTAAAAGGCTTGGGCCAGATTACCTTGCATATACTTTCAGAACAAAAATCTCTGACAATGCCTTTTTAATTGTGTTAAGCAGTGAAAATCCTGGCCCCCTCACTTTATCCATGGGCATACACTTTGACGGAAAAGAATATGGTTTAGCAGAATACTTTACTGACAAAAGATTGAAGCAACTTCATTGCAGAGTTATGAAGAGCTGTCCAGAATAACAGTTGGTTTTGCCGGAACCATACATCTGATTCCGATATCAGTGAAAATAAGCAAAGTATATCTAAAACAATTAAATTGATAATTTCCCGTGAAAGCATTTTTCTTTTCAGCACTTCTTTTACTAGGATCTATTTGGACAAATGGTCAGGATAAAAATTTGAAAGCTCAAATGCATTATAATGTAGCCGAAGATAATTTTAATCAAAATATCCTGGAAGGATATACAATATGTATTAAAGAATTAGAGAAAGCAGAGCAAAGCCTGGGAGAGACAAATGCAAAAATTATGGATCTTAAAACAAGAGCATACGCCAAATGGGTTTTCCAGATCAATTGGCTAACCGGTATTTACATTTTGGATACCTGTCTTAAAAAATTCTTCTCATTAGCAAGCCCTCAATCCTACCCTGAAGAAAAATACATTCAAATGCTAAAATTGCAGAGTGATGTTCAGGATTACAAAAATACATTCAATAAGGAAGATTCAATACTATACACCCAGGATTATACAATATACAGCGATACGTATGCATTATTTTATATTCACAGGGCAAAAATGAAATCGGCATTACCCATATCATTTTTACCTACCCCTGATACAAAGATCACAAAGCACATGATATCGGACACGCTCCATAGCTTGTTTGACGACGGTAAAGTGAACTACTACGCCATACCTATAAAGGGAGGAAATAAAGGAGGTTATCTTTACTGGGCTTTTAAGAACAATATGATTGATTCGTGGTATATGGCTTTTAAAGACAAAGAAGAGCAAAAAGAAGCAATCTCCAATCAAGCATTCGGTTTTTTCGAAAGCTTCAGACATGATAAGAAAAACACAAAAATAATAATCCAAAACTCAGTGATCCCGCTTAAACCCAATACCGAGTATTATATATGGTTTACCTCGCCTCAAGGAATTCCTTTAGAGACAACAAGATCACTTCCCATTCTTTATTCAATATATCTTACCGGCACGCCAAAAGACAACTGATGCTGCCAGGGGCGCATATTTGTTTGTATTATCAATTGCATACAAGATAAAACCAAATGGACCAGCAATGGATACCGAGATAATTAAACCAATAAAATTCGTCACAAAAGCAGCCGCCCTCCTGCCTTTTTCTTATTAGTTTTTATTTGGGCAAACAGACAGGATAAAGACTTAGAGGTACAAATGCACTATACTATCGCTGAAGATAAATATACAAAAGGCGGGATACAGAATTTAGAGGCCTAAAAACTTTCTTCAAGATTACTGATGCTAAATCCTATCCGGTTGAAACAGCCCCCGGTATCCAGGCCACCCGCTCTTCTAAAAAATCCCCTTTTTTAAGGATTGCTGCTGCTTTTCGCCCCGGTTATTTTTATCCCATAAATTTTAACCATTGGCTAAAAGAAATATGCAAAAGCAAATCATTTCTACCTGCATACTATTGGCTTTCGCTATAGCCAGTTGCAAAACGGTCCCCGTTACCGGCCGCAAGCAGATAAATTTAGTACCTGAAGCAATGATAACCGCCATGGCATTGACTGAATATGATTCAGTAGTAAAGTACAGCGCCACACTCGGCCAATATGATGAACGGGCACAAATGGTAACAAGGGTCGGCTCCAAAATCCAACATGCTGTTGAAACCTATATGCAACAGCACAATATGAGCAAAGACCTTAAGAATTTCAAATGGGATTATAATACCATTGATGAGGCAACGGTAAATGCCTGGTGCATGCCAGGCGGTAAAGTGGTCGTTTATACCGGGCTGCTGCCTTTTACACAAAATGAGAACGCCCTGGCTGTGGTAATGGGTCATGAAATTGCCCATGCCATTGCCCGGCATGGTAATGAGCGCATGAGCCAGGGATTACTGGTCAGCCTCGGCGGCATGGTACTCCAGGAAGCGCTGAAAGAAAAAAAAGCAGAAACACAGGCACTGTTCCTTGGTTTGTACATGATCGGCAGCAATCTTGCGCTGGCATTGCCCAATAGCCGTATGCAGGAAAATGAAGCAGATAAACTGGGGTTAATATTTGCCGCCATGGCAGGTTATAATCCTGACGAGGCAATTCCCTTCTGGCAAAGGATGGCTGCTACCAATAAAAATAAAGTGCCTCAGTTCCTGTCCACGCACCCCTCGGATGAAACAAGGATCAAAAAATTATCTGCATTGGTCCCGGAAATTAAAAGCCAGTATTATAATACCCAATAAAACTGTAACTCCATGAATAAACAGTTTCTTTCTTTTCTTTCATTGCTTTTAGCTATGGTCTCATCTGCACAGAAAGATAATTTCGGCATTGTCAATTATACCATTCCGGCAGGATATCAATTAGTAAAGAACGATAATGTACTTACTTATTTTTCGGAAGACAAGAGCACGGGATCCTATTGCAATATCTTTATTTATAAAATGATCCCCGGGCAAGGCGGTGTACAGCCTGATTTTGATTTTGCCTGGAGCAACCAGGTACAGAAACCTTTCAAGGTCACCGGCACAGCCTCCATGCAGCCGGCGGCTAATTTAAAAGGATGGCAATTTCTATTGGGCACTACAAAATATGCTGATAATGGAGTGTCCACGCTGGCTATGCTCGTCACTTTTAGCGGAGAAAACAATATGCAGAGCATCAGTATACTTGCCAATTCGGATAAGTATAAAGCCGATATAGAAAGTTTTATTGCATCGGTAGATGTGGCCAGGGAGATAAACACTTCCGGTAGTACCCCAACGGGCACAAGTGGACCCGATCAGACAAGTACTAAAACAGAAAAAACTCCTGCCGTAAATACCAAAGGCCCATCCTTTAATGTCTGGATGCGCGCAACCATAAATATGCCGAACGCTAACGACCCTACCGGTGTGGTAAAAACAAAGTTCAAATGGATCGTTATTTGTTCCAACGGCGATTACATAGGCTATATGCCATCACAGGGTATGTGGGGTACCACCAGGGCCAACAGCAATGAAACCCATAGCTGGGGCTATATAAAAGATACGGGTAAGGAAATACAACTACTCAATGACTATTATAAAACGGTGGAAAAAGTGGGTAAAGTATCCGCTGATGTAATGAGTAGCAACACCTCTATAAAATCAATGTGGTATTACAAATGTAAACCTGTTGATGGCTTAAAGTTGGAAGGTGAATGGAGCACAGGTGGCGCGTGGGGCGGCCCCTACTGGTATAAGAACCCCAATTTTAATGAAGGGCTTATTGTATTTCACAAAGACGGCAGTTTTGAAAACAAAGGCGGATTATATACTTCAAAAGAAGAAAATGGCAAACTTACCTATAGAGACCAGGGTAATGGCACTTATGCCATCAAAGACTTTACGCTTCTTCTGACCTACAGCGATGGTGCAGTTTTTAAAACTTCCATTACGGGATATCTGTCAAAATCGGCCGAGCAGGAGAACAGCATGATCTTTATCAGCCAGCATCCCTATTTTAAAAACTTAAATAAGAAATAAGCAAATTCCCATTTGCTTATTTCTTATTTCCCGGATCATGCATCCGGTATTTCAGGCTCTACTAACTTAGCCAGTTTTTCCAGCGATTCCTGCCAACCTAAATAGCACATTTCTACAGGTATAACTGAAGGAATCCCTTCCTGTGTAATTTTTATTTCTGTACCTGCAATTGTTTTCCGCAGCCAGACAGAAGTGGTCATTTCTCCCGGCAGGTTGGGGTCATCAAACTTATCTGAGTATTTAAAAAACTCGTTAGGCTTGATCTCCAGGTATTTTCCGCCGAATGAATGACTATTCCCTGTTGAAAAATTCTGGAATGACATCTTATGGGAACCACCTACTTCCACTTTCATTTCGTGGACAGTGCAGAGAAACCCATATGGCGGCAGCCATGACGCAATTGCAGTGGCATCGGTAAATGCACGGAACACTTTTTCAGGAGACGTTTTAAGTACTCTGTGCAGTGAAACAACATTATTAGACATAAGATATATTTTTGCTCCTACTCATCTGGCTTTTCGGTTCCGCCCGTTTTTGAAGTGGTTGCTGCTCCACTTACCCTTTGTACAGATCGTTTACTGATCAGCTTCGATATAACAAAGATGGTAAGAAGATAGAATTCAGACGGAGGCCAAATACGACACTTTAAAGGCCATTTACGACTACTTTCAGGCCATAAAACAGGCCGTCAACACATGCTATAGATATGCAGGATTCTAAGCCTTATTTTCATTCCGGTAATAACTGTCAGAGGCCGGCCTTTGTCCAAAGATTATCCGTTCTTATATGATAGCAATATTCTTCAGGATCTCTTCACTCATGCCTCCACTCCTTTTTGTTTTGCTTCCAGTTCGCTGATGAGTGCCGCTTTTACAAGGGTAAGCGCATGGTCTTTGGCTTCAGCAAAGGAAATCCCGTATTTACGTTCCACCCGTTGCATCTCTTTCGGAAATCCGGACAACAGCTTATTATAATATTCATCTAAAACCCCTGGTGCCGGCATTTCAAAATCTATACGTAATTGAAAACGCCTTACCAATGCTGTATCAATAATTTCGGGATGGTTGGTAGCACTGATCAATAATGACTTTTCAGGATAGTAGTCGATCAACTGTATCAGTGTATTTACCAATCTTCGCATTTCACCTACATCCTTATCGTCTTCTCCCCTCGCCTTCCCGATCTGATCGAATTCATCTAAAAACAAAACGGCTTTTTCGCGGGCTGCTTTTTCAAATACCTGTTTAATGTTCTGTGACGTTTCACCAATCCTTGAACAAACTATATTGCTCAGATTGAGGATGAGGATATTTTTTCCCAATGCATTTGCAATGGCTTTGGCTGTCATTGTTTTACCACAACCAGAGCTTCCTTGCAGCAGTATTTTATTATTTACAGGCAATCCGTATTTATATAGCTCGTCAATATAATTATGTTCTTTGATGAGCTGTACGAGTTTCTGCCTGTTAGCTTCATCCAGGAAAATATCGGTTAAGGATACTTTTTCTTTATCGTTGATGATAAGGTCAAATACATTCATTATGGTTCAACTTTTGGTTCATGTTCTTTACAATCTACCCTCAATTCATTATCGGCTAGCCGGGCCTGCAATAATTTACAGTAATGATTGCCATTGGCAACACTGTAATTTGAGCAGGTGAAACACATCCTTTGGATTGTTATTATCCCGGCCCTGTTAAGTTCAAGAATAATTTTGAGCAGGCCTGTTAACATCGCTTCCTTTTGTTCTCCTGAAATGAGGTTCAAAGGCTCTTCTATGGCCGAAGCAAAATCGGCCGATTTCATTGCGGCCTGCTTACCTGCAGCAGTTAACCCGATCGTATAGCTTCTGATATCCTGGGTGTCCTCGTATTTTCTTACCAGGTCTTTCTCTAAAAGAGACTTGACACTGTCGCTGATGGTAGGCTTGGTCAGGTTAAATTCCTGCGCCAGGTAGCTTACTTTGCATTTTTCTCCCTGATGAAAAAGCAGGAAGATCAGGATCTGAATTTGTATCGGGCTTAAAGCATTTTGCTTGCTCTCATTCCAAAGCAATACACGAAAAGCCCCAGAAACACGTTCCAGGGCTACCACAATTTTGCCGTCGATCCCGTTGTTCTGCTGGTCGAGGTTAAAAGGAGACTTCATTTGTTTCATCCTTTAGCACTCAGAATAGGAAGGTGAGAAAATGCCGTTTATCGCAATGATCGTCTTTAACACAACTTTCGTCCCGCTTTCCAGTTCCAGGTACGGGTTTGGAGAAGTTAAACAAATCTCTTTGATCAACCCTTCTACCCTTACTATCCCCTCTGAATCCAAAAGCATGGCTGCGTTTGTTTTCTGTTCCTTGCAATTCTTCAGGACCTCCAGGAATGTCTCGTTTACCGAAAGAGTAGTTCGAATATCCATATACTTAAAATTAATGCATCCCTTCATTTCAGTAATACCAGTTATCCTTTTACATCGGCAAGGGATGCTCCAAAGTTAATATGTAATACGTTTCCAGTGGGGGTTACTAAGGCCGGCACAGATCTGATTCCTGCGCTTTCAGCTTCGCTGATCCTGCCTTTATCTTCGCCAAGATGAACGACCTCCACATTGGATTTACCGATCAATTCGATGATATCGTGTTCGGCACTAACGCAAACAGGACAGCCTGCATGATAAAAAACTGACTTTTTCATTTTTGGTTGTTTTAGGTTTACAAACGATTGACAACACAAATATAGTTAGGATTCCTAACTATAAAAAATTCAGTAAACATTTTTTCCAAAACCGGCCCATTATAGGACCGGGCTGTTACCAGGCGTTCTCAAACCCAAAACTCATCAGGGTAATCATCCTTTTCGCCCGTTTGATGTATTTGCTGCAATCGTTTCCCCAACCGGGTAAGCTTTTCCGCTGAAAGGGTTTCTTCGATATACGGGAACAGGATCCTTTCTTCAAAACGGATATGTTTGTCCAGCGCATCAGCTAATGCCCGGAATTGGTCCGGCTGAAAGGATCCTGCACCTGTAATAACTTCGATCAACTGTTTTATGTGCTCGTGTTCTGATATGGCCTGTGCCACCAGATTATCCTGCAATGCGGTAAACAATAATGTTTCCTCTTCTTCAAAATGCTGTTGCAGGTGGTTGCTCCAGAAATACTTTACATAAGGCTTTATCCTTTCAGCCGGCACTTGTTTTTTTATTCCCTGTCTTATCTTCCAGCAAAACAATAATCCAAAATGATGATCCCTCGAAAGAGCGGCTATGCTTTCATGTCTTCTCATTGTTGATTAAGCAAAGGATTTTTCCAGTTCAATGGATTTAGGAAAAAGAATATTGTTCTCCAGGTGAATATGAAGATGAAGATCGTCTTCAAAATCTTTCAGGGTGGCGAAAGCGGCTTTATAGGTATTGCAGCCATCCGCAGGTGCATTGTACTGGTTACTCAACTCTTTGATCTTCCTGAAACGCTCCCCTTCGGTATCATGCTCATGCATCATTACACGTATAGGATTTTGCACTGTACCAAAAGGTGTTGCTGCTACTTCTGTTGCTCCTGCCTGCTTTGCCTGCACCATTTTTCGGATGAAAGGGAAAACCATTAATTCTTCCTTTTTCATGTGCATGGCCAGTTCACCTGCACAGGCATCGAAATGTGCTTTTATCTCTGCGAGTTCCGGATGCCTGCCGCCATGCACTTTTACGATCTTTTCAAGAAACGATTGTATCACTGGTATCTGCGTAGTCACATACCGGTGATGCTTCTTCTCGATGAAATCTGCCAGCAGATCCAAAGGCCAGGATTTATAATCACTGATCGCCTCTTCAGTAGGGGGAAGCGCATTCACTGTTTGCTGTAGCTGGCCGATCAGTTCATCTACTGATAACTTTTTCTCATTGCAAGCTGCTTCGATAGTACGGTTGCCATTACAGCAGAAGTCGATACCTGCCTGTTCAAATATACCGGCAGTACGGAAGTCGTCTGCCACTACAAGACCGACTATATTTTCTTTTGAAATTGTCATTTTATTATGTTTTTATGTTTGTTTAAAAAGAGATGTTGCTGTAATGAAAAGACAGGTTACCTTGAGCGATTCCATTCCTACAAACCAGACATGCAGTTTGGACGGTGCCACTGGCTGCCCCTGGATATATTGCTCTGCCCTTGCATCCAATGCAGGCAGTAACCATACCGTCTGCAATAGAAGAATGGCTATAATGATGAGTAATGAAATAACCGGTACGGCAAACATTGATTTGCGATACATTAAAACACTTACGCAAACAGCTATAGCAAATACCCATTCAACTTTATTGAGTGCGCCGAATACCAGCCTGCCGATTCCCAAACCGATCGGAAGCGTTACCCCGGGGGCGCGGAATTTCAGCCATGCTTCCATAAAACTGATCGCGCATACAAACCCGATCCAGGTAAACAGGCAGGCGATTGCCACAGGTTGCTTTATAGTTGTGTTCATAATAGCGGTCTCGCTGAATTATTTCGGTAATACTCGATCTTGGAGAGGAACATAACGGCCATCTTATCACCCCGCCATTTAGCTTCATCAGCTTTTGCACCGGCAAAATGTTCATCAATGGTTTCATGCCATAGTTTTAACCAGGCATCGAAATGCTTTTGCTCCACGGGCAATTCGGCATGCGGAGGAAAAGGGCTTCCGAAATAGGTGTGCTCATCCAATAATACCGTTTGCCAGAAACGGTACATTTTTTCCAGGTGTTCGGGCCAGCGATCCTTGATGACGCCATTAAATATTCCGCCCAGTAAAAGATCAACCCTGATCTTCCCGTAAAAGGTATCCACCAGTAATTTGATATCCTCTATTGTTGTTATATCTTTTTTTTCGCTCATAGTTTTTATTGTGCTATTGAAAAATAGCGGAACATGTAATATAATGCCCATCCGGCAAAACCAATGATAAGCGTCCACACCCACCAGGGAATGCTTTGTGGTGTTTCACTGCCTGAGATCAGGAAAGATTTCTGATCGCCTTTACCATAAGCGTTGATCATTAAGGGCAATATACCATCCACTACGGCATGTTCCTTTATCCCTTCAATGGCAATAGCCGGGCCATTCCGCACAACGAAGGGTATTTTCCGGATCCCTTCCTTACCCGTCGGGTCTTTGCTGACGATCTTCAGCACATGCTCTCCATCTGTCAGTTTACGGGTATCCAGGTCAAAGCTTACCGGCGATTTCAGTTCGGCAACAGGCCTGCTTTCATCGTCTATAAAAATGAATATGGTGCTTTTATCACTCATCTTATTCGTTATTTAAAATGAATCGTTTAATATGCCCGTCTGATCTTTCACCGGGACGTATCAACCATTTTATGGAGAAGAAAAGAGTAAACAGTACTATCGCAACTGTTGCCCATACGATCACATAATCCCATCTGCTGTCGGGCCCTGCACCATGCGTGATGCCTCTCAATACCTTTGGCTGGTTACGTTCACACACCGGGCAGGCCAGTACCCACAATACATTGAACAGCAGAAACGCTATTAAAAATAACTTTTTCATTATTTAGCTGCTTTTAGTTTTACAAAATCCACGATCTTTTTTACTTCTTCCGGCGTTACTTTTTTGCCGTTGTTGCCCCAGCTTGTGCGTTCGTAGTTGATCAGCGCAGCTACCTCATGTTCGGTAAACTGCATATTGGTACCAACCGGCGGCATTACACCATATTCAGCTTTTGCATCATATCCGTTCATGATGATGTCCACATACATTTCGAGGTTATCACCCAGCACAACTGAACTTCCTTTTAATGGCGGGAAGGCCCCGGGCAGGCCCTCACCATTTGCCTGATGGCAGCTTTGGCAATTAGCAGTAAATATTGCCTGCCCATCCGGCTCTGCACCAGCCGCCGCATCTGCTGTCTTTTTTTCTTCCTTTTTATACAGGAAAGCAGGTGCAGCAGTACCATCCGGCAATTTTGTTTGTTTGAGCGATTGCAGGTAAGCGATCAGGTACATTGCCTCCCTGGTAGCCACCACTTTTCCTTCCTGCCCATCGAGATATTCTGCAGGTACATTGACCACTACATCTGATTTGGATGGTTCTTTTTTAACAGTGAACAACCAGGGATAAGCCGGCATAATGGATTCTTTTACTACAATGCGTGGATTATAGAGATGCACCAGGTTCCAGTCTTTACTGGGTTGCCTGTTGCCGATATCGGTCAGATCAGGGCCGGTACGTTCTGTGCCCATCAGCGTTGCAGTATTGCGCCACAGATCAGTTCGGCGGATATCAGCATAATCGGCTGCAAGGCTTGGGCGCGATCCCCAGGCTTTATCCATATCTATATTCCTGACCTGTTGTGTATGACAGGCAACGCAGCCATTGGCGACGAATAATGCTTTTCCTTTTATTGCATCAGGACTCAGGGGTTCAGCACCCGGTAATGGCCGGTTCATGTTTTGGTTACGGATAGCGGGCATAACGGCTACCAGTATGGTCAATCCTACAAAGAACAGCGTTGCAGTGCCGAAAAGTTTTTTATGATTATCGAATAGTTCCATATCTGAGCAAATGATATTTATACAATTGAATGAGTTGAAGCAGTTGATCCGTTAAGCTTTTTAATGGCTGTTTCCCGAACATCCACCACAGGTTTCGCCACCATCATTTTATACATATTGTAAGCGAAGAACAGGTGCGACAACCACATCAAACTTCCTCCTATAGCCCGCCACAACCAGTAAGGAGCCATTTTTATCACTCCATCAATAAAGGGCTTGCCTTCCATCCACATCAATCCTTTCAGCGTGCTGCCATACATCAGCGGAACGGTATAGAACATCAGCCCGATCAAAGCCAGCCAGAAATGTGCACCAATGGTAATTTGCGGCGCTTCCTTACCTGTCAGCCGCGGGATCACCGCATAGATGCCTGCCCACAAGAAAAAGCAAATGATACCATACATGGTCAGGTGTGAATGCGCTACAGTGAAATCGGTAAAATGCCAGATAAGATTGGTGCTTCGGAATGCTTCTGCTGTTCCCTGCATGGAGCCGGTGAAATAAAAGATGACACCTACAAGGAAGAAAGGAAGTGTATAACTGTCTTTGATCTTATACCATGCGCCTTTAAAGGTCATAATGAAATTGGTGGTACCGGCGATAACGGGTATCGCCATGCCAGCGCTGCCCACGATAGCCACCGTTTGCAGCCACCAGGGAATTGAACTGAATACAAAGTGGTGGGTACCGATCAGGGTATAGAAAAGTATCTGTGTCCAGAAAGCAAGAATACCAAGACTGTAAGAGTAGATAGGTTTGTTGAGCTGCTGGGGCAGAAAGTAATAAACAATGCCTAATGTAAAAAGCATGAACCACATGCCAACGCCCTGGTGCATATAATAACCCTGTACAATAGTTTCACCCAGGCCATTCTGCCAGTAAGGGATATAGGCCACCAGTGTGATCACGATGGCGAAAATGATCGCTGCAACAATATACCAGTTCGAGATATAGATCTCTTTCGTGGTGCGGCGGGCAATGGTCTGTAGAAAAATGACAAGTGTCATCACAATTCCTACAGCAAACAGGAGCATTACCGGCCAGATGTATTCCCGGTATTCCCCGCCACCATTATTAATGCCTGCCATCAGGCAGAGAGTACCCAGGATAACAGCTGCATTGATCAGCCATAATGCGTACCATCCATATTTTATATTAGCCAGTTTGGTGTTGCTGACACGGGGAACCACATAATAACCCAAACCCAGCATACCCAATGATGCCCATCCCCAGAATACGGCATTGGTATGCACCGGGCGCAATCGCCCGAAACTCAGCCAGCTCACATGATCAGCATCAGGGGCTACGAATTTTATCCCTACATACTCGCCAATGGTGGTGCCGAATAAAAGCCAGAAAGTAGCACAGCCTAAATACCAAAGGATCAGGCGGGATAATGCAGGATCTATATTAGGACGCGGGAGTGCTTTCTTTTTAAGGGCAACGATAGGAAGACCTGCCTGGTCGTTGATCTGCAATAAACCCTTTTCATCTTCTGGTGCCTGGTTGCCTGAAAGTTCTCGGTTAGTAAGGCGATAATCCAATGCTGCTTTGCGTCTTTTCAATTGAGTATCTATTTCTTCTTCGGGCAAAGAACGCAGGTAGGCTGCCAGCTTTTCGGCTTCTTCCAGTTTGTGCCGCTTCTTTGTCTGGTCAAGCGCATGGACCACTTTTGTGATCAGGAAAATAATCGCGAAAAGTATGGGGATCAACAAAAGGACAATGGTAATGAGGATACCCGTCTCGCCCAGCAGCGAGCCGGCAGGTTTATCCGTTCCCTGGGCCAATAATTTTCCAACCGGCGCAAGGGAATAGACCGCGATCAGCAAAAAGGGCAATAACATATTATAGCTACGGCGCTTTCTATAATTTATGATCTCTCCGATCTGTTTACTGTTCAGGTTGCGGAGATGTTGCTGCAGTTGCCGTTGCTGTTCCTCTTCTGTTTTCCTTTTACGGCTGTCTCTTATGTTTTTTACTTTCTGTTTCAGCACCAGTGCTGCGCAAAAAACAACGAGCAGCACGGCAAACAGTACCCAGGTAAGCGCCCCCGCATAACTGAAAGAAAAATGAGAAGGCGCATCGTCCTGGGCTAAGGTGGGGAATGCATTCATCAGCATTCCGGTAAGAAACAGTGGCAACAGCTTTAATGACTTGTTCAGCTTCATTTTTATGGATATTAATACCTTTTTATCTTTTATTATGCTAAAAAAATTTACCTCTTCAGAAAGGTCAATCGCTTGCCCAGTTCTTCCGTAAACTCACCCAGCTTTGCTTTTTCCAGCATTGTCTGGATACCTCTTCTCAGCGATTTAAACTCATGATGTATCGGGCAGGGGTGTGTTTCGGAGCATTGCTTCAGGCCAAGACCGCAACCGGTGAAGAGTTTGTCGCCATCCACCACTTTCACAATATCTGCCAGTGAATATTCAAGTGTTTTTTTGTCCAGGTAAAAGCCGCCATTGGGACCTTTCAGGGATAACAATAGCCCCTTTTTGCCCAGCTCCTGCAGGATCTTGGCGATATAGTGTTCCGGAGAGTCCACTCCCTTCGCTATTTCCTTGATACCTACCTTATTGCCATTTTTAGATTTTTGTGCAATGAAGATCATGGCACGGATGGCGTATTCACAAGTCTTTGAAAACATTTATCTCTTTTACAGTGCAAAAATAAGACAGAGTCGCGAATAAAAGATAAAAATATCTTTTATTATTTTCAGGCCACGGCTTTTACCCGGACCATTATATAATATTCATCAATCAATCTTTGTCAAACCGATGCTGCAAATATGTTTGCAAAACCAGGGCATGTGTATGTTCCCGGTCTTTGGCTGCATATAACAGCGTGATCACTTTATCGTCTTTATGTTCTTCTATAAAAGGTTCAACCGCATCATTCTTTTGTAATTCCGCCTTGTAACGCTTTTGAAAATCTTCCCATAATTCCGGGGCATGGCCATACCATTTCCGCAGGCCGGTGCTTGGTGCCAGATCTTTTACCCAGCTATTATAAGCCACTCTTTCTTTGGTTAATCCTCTTGGCCAAAGCCGGTCTATCAATATGCGGCAACCATCTTTTTGCAAAGGCTTTTCATATACACTTTTTGTTTTTACAACTGTTTTCATGAAGCGGAGTTTAACTACTGCAAAGTAAAAGATAAATTTATCTTTATGGAAGCGGACTATAGGTCTTCTCCATTTCATCGATGGCGATCTTTATATCGCCCTCTGTTGTCCGCCAGTTCACAAATGCTGCCCTTATGCCTTTTCTTCCTTTATATATGGTAGGCGTCATAAATACTTTTTGCGTATCATTGAGCCTGGACAAAAACATGCTGGCCCGCTCCTCCTTCCCTTTCAATGTAAAGCAAACAGTATTCAGCCTCACGGGGGCTAAAAGCTCGAACCGGTCATTGTTCTCTATATATTTTCCAAATTGCCTGGCCATGGCAATGCTGTCCTCTACAATCGTTTTATATCCTTCCCGTCCGTAAGCCGTTAATGTGAACCATACGGGAAGTGCTTTGAGCCGCCGGGAGTTTTCCGGCAGGAAGTTCAGGTAATTAAAATTCTCCAGCGGATTCCCGAGATAAGGTGCGTTGGAATTCTGGAACGTTTCTATTTGCAAGTGGCTATGTTTTTCTTTTACAAAAAACACAGCGTTCTCATAAGGAACGTTCAACCATTTATGACTGTCTACTGTAATGCTGTCGGCACCGGCCCAGCCATCCAGCAGATGTTTATGTTCTTTGGAGAGAGCGGCAAAGCCTCCGAATGCTGCATCAATATGCCACCAGCAATCATATTTTTCTTTCAGCGTTGCAATAGTTTTAAAATCGTCAAAGTCTGCGGTATTAACGGTGGCTGCACTGGATATTAATATAAAAGGTTGCCCTTCCAATTCGTTTATCTTTACTTCCAGGTCAGTCATATCCATTGCTTCCCTGTTACCCTCCATCGTTTTCACCATAATAAAATTGCTGCTTCCCATTCCCAGCATCGACAGGGATTTCAGGGACGAGGAATGAGGAGTAGTTGTCAACACAGGTAATTTTCCGGAAACACCTTCACGGGCTATGTCCTTTCCAAGCTTTTTCCCCAGCCATTGCCGCGCCACTCCCAGGCAGGTGAAGTTGGACATGGTAGCACCTGTAACAAAGCCGCCTGTGAAATCAGCAGGCAGATCAAACAATTCCAATAATAATGCGATCGCATCTTTTTCAATCACAGCAGAAATATCGCCCTGTCCTTTTATAGTTTGTGTGTTCTGATCATATACGGCAGCCAGCCAATCGCCCATTATGGCAGCGGGAGTAGAACCTCCGGTAACAAAACCCCAATACCTCGGACCTGTTGATCCAACAATCGCCTGCTCAAACTGCTCATTGAACCGGGCTAATGCACCCAGGGCGCCTATGCCTTCTTTGCTGATCTTATTGGATGGGCCTGCAGTATATTTTACGGTTGTAGGGCGATCGTGGATATTCTGTAAAAACTGTATGCCCTGGCGCTTTACTTTTCCGAATAAACTTTCAACTCTGTTTATATCTTCCTGCAGTTGCTTATACATTTCTTATCGTTTAGATACCACTTTATTTACTTCGCTTTTAACTCCATTATTTTTTCTTTTGCTCCTTTATTGGAAGGGTCGAGGTGTAAGGCGATATTATAGTTCAGCATCCAGATGATCGTTCTGCCTTTAAGCCTGAGCTGTATTTATTAAAAGAGTGGGCAGGAGAAACAACAGGACGCGAAGTGACATATTCGTGATAAGGTTATCTGTAAGGATAAAAATACTTTCTTTTTTATAATACCAACTGATTGTATAACCGCTCCAGCATTTCTCCCGCATCATCACACAATCCCGGATGCACTTTGGATGCCTGCACTACGGTGCTTCTTGTTGCCGTTAACCAGCGAAAGCGGCCGGCCAGGTCCAATTTTGCAATTGGGCCTGCATTCTTATTACCAACTGCTATTTGTTCAAATGCTTTCAGGTGTTCTTTCAATTCTTCTATATCCAGTAATGGGCAAAGCGACCTCAATCTGCCTTCATCCACAGAAAACATCACGCCCAGGAAACGCTGGTCCCGGCAATACAGCACAATGCCTGCATTGATAAATTCTTCCCTTTCCACCCGGGGCACAACGCGGATAACGGCGTACTCAAACAAGTGCTTCTCTTGCATACTGGGCTTCTTTTACAAAAATTTCGGATGATGCGATACGGGTTATCAAAAACTGCTCATATACCTTGCGGATCTCCGCGGCTGTTTTGCCAGGATGCTCTGCCTCCAGCCATTCATCAGGCACTATCGATACGATAGCTTCAATACGTGCTGGCGTCAATATTGGCCGAAGCTCCTCTCCGGCTTTGTCCAGTTCAGTTGCCCATGACAGCAATACATGATCTTTCACCTGCACAAAGGGCCGCAATGCCTGTTCCTTCCAGTTGTCCCAGGAATGATGAAAATATAGAGCGGCGCCATGATCGATCAGCCAGAGTTCTTTTCTCCAGATCAGCATATTGGTATTTCGAGCTGTGCGGTCTACATTCGTCAGCAGGCAATCGAGCCACAGTATTTTCGATGCCAGCAAGGCATCAGGGGCATTCACGGCCGGATCAAAAGTGATCGCGCCCGAGAGGTAATGAAGCCCCAGGTTGAGCCCTTCGCTTTTACGCAGCAATTCCTGTATTTCCTCATCGGGTTCCGTACGCCCAAAAGCCTCATCGAGATTGGCAAAAACGATCTCAGGCACTTTCAATCCTGCAGCACGCATCACTTCACCTCCAATAAGGTCGGCGATCAATGCCTTCACTCCCTGCCCGGCTCCCCGGAACTTCAATACATATAAAAAGCCATCATCTGCTTCCGCTATCGCCGGCAATGACCCCCCTTCGCGCAATGGCGTTACATAGCGGGTAACATTGACAGTTCTTATTTCAGGTAGATTCATTCACACAAATGTCGCCAATAAGCGTAAATATTCAGCAGTTCTTTCAAAACAACCACGAATGCCGTCAATACAGTACTCCATTTGCGAGATTCGCGGCTATTTTGAACATTTTTATTTTTATCACACTCATTCGCATCATTCGCGTTTGTTATTTTTGGAGTAGGTTTGCGCAAGAAAAACACTTACATGAATTCCTATTTCAAAGATAAAGTGGTGATAGTAACAGGCGGCACCGATGGCATCGGGAAAGCGCTGGTGGATGAACTGTTGCAGTCAGGTGCTAAAGTAGCCACCTGCGGCCGGGACCACGACAAATTATACCGGCTTCAATCGTCGTACCCCTCCTCCCCTTTGCATACGATGGTAGCGGATGTCAGCAGTGAAAATGATTGCAGACGCTTTATAGAGACCACCCTTAAGATCTTTGGTGGCATTGATATACTGATCAATAATGCTGGGGTATCTATGAGGGCACTGTTGAAGGATTCCACTACGGAAGTGACCAGGAAAGTAATGGACATTAATTTTTTTGGGGCGGTTTATTGCACTAAATATGCGCTGAATTCTATTATTGAGAACAAAGGTACTATCGTAGGAGTGTCATCTATTGCTGGCTATCGCGGTTTGCCGGGCAGGAATGCTTATTCCGCCAGTAAATTTGCCTTGCAGGGCTGGTTGGAAGCGATCAAGACAGAGTTGCTGCATGATGGTGTGCATGTGATGTGGGTCTGTCCGGGTTTTACCAATTCCAATATACGCGTTGCTGCTTTGGATAAGGATGGGCAATCGCATGGGGAAACTCCCATGGATGAATCAAAAATGATGAGTGCAGAAGAATGTTCGAGCCATATTCTTCGCGCCATTCAAAAGAAGAAAAGAACACTGGTGCTCACTTTCACCGGTAAGCAAACAGTCTTTTTAAATAAATTTTTTCCTAAACTGGCAGATAAGCTGACCTACCGGTTTTTCTTCAAAAATGGAAAATTGATCAAATAGCATTCCCTATCCATGCCCCTTATTACCCTTACATCTGATATTGGAAGTCCTGATTACCTGGTAGGGGTGGTAAAAGCGCAGTTATTGCAGATCAATCCTGAGTTCCAGATCGTGGAT
>DATAJQ010000162.1:0-20013 GCA_036262095.1 Chitinophagaceae bacterium
GCGGGCAGGCAAATTATCTGGCGGTATGAAGCAAAAGCTTGCTCTTAGCTGCGCCCTGATCCATTATCCTTCTGTTCTTTTCCTGGATGAACCTACAACCGGTGTGGATGCCGTTTCCCGGAAAGAGTTTTGGGAAATGCTTCGCAGGCTGAAAGAAAAAGGGATCACTATTCTTGTTTCCACCCCTTATATGGATGAAGCTTCGCTTTGTGATCGCGTGGCGCTGATGCAGGAAGGAAAACTAATGTCAGTGAATACGCCAGGTGGCATCGTGGAGCAATTCAGAAAACCCTTGCTGGCTGTCCGTTCCGGCAATATGCTGCAGCTTCTCCGTGATTTGAAGCAATGCCGTGAAGTGGAAGATGCTTACCCGTTTGGAGAATATCATCATGCAGTGATGAAAAAAGATTTCAGTCAACAGGAGTTGGAAACCTGTCTGAAAAATCATCCCGCTGTGGATATTAAGGCAATACAGCCTGATATTGAAGATTGTTTTATGGACTTAATGAAGAACTGAATATGGAATACGTAATACGGGCAGAAAAGCTTAGCAAAACATTTGGGGATTTCAGGGCCGTTGACGAAATATCCTTCCAGGTAAGCAAGGGTGAGATATTCGGTTTTCTTGGAGCTAATGGAGCAGGTAAAACAACGGCCATGCGCATGCTATGCGGTTTGTCTATCCCAAGTTCAGGTAAAGCTACTGTAGCTGGGTTTGATGTATACAAACAAACAGAACTGATCAAAAAGAACATTGGCTATATGAGCCAGAAATTTTCTTTGTATGAAGACCTTACCGTGAAAGAGAATATGCAGTTCTATGGAGGCATCTATGGGAAGAGCAATCAATTCATCAAAGAAAAAACAGCCGCTATTATCGAACAACTGAGCCTGCAAAATGAAGCCGGCAAACTGGTTGGTTCGCTTCCGCTGGGCTGGAAACAGAAACTGGCTTTTTCCGTCGCAATTTTTCATGAGCCTGCGATCGTTTTCCTGGATGAGCCTACAGGCGGTGTAGACCCCGTAACAAGAAGGGAATTCTGGAGCATGATCTACCAGGCAGCTGATAGCGGCATCACTGTGTTTGTTACCACCCACTATATGGATGAGGCAGAATATTGCAATCGTGTAAGCATTATGGTGGATGGCAAAATTGAAGCATTGGATACTCCGCATGGATTGAAGAAGACATTCGGAGCGGATTCGATGGACAGTGTATTCCTGAAACTGGCGAGAGGGGCGGCCCGCTCAGCAGACTAGAATTTTAAATCAATCATCAAAACCACCTGAAGTGGAACAACAAAAAAGATATTCATTCCTGAAGCGCAGCAGTTCACTGTTTGCTTTTATCCGGAAGGAATTTTATCACATCTTCCGGGATAGGCGCACAATGTTCATACTGCTGGGTATGCCTATTGTGGAGATCATCATTTTTGGTTTTGCGTTGACGAATGAGGTAAAGAATTCCAAAATAGCTGTGTTTGACCAGTCGGCCGACCAGGCTTCTGTAGCCATAACACAGGAACTGAATGCCAGCAGGTATTTTGATGTGGTGAAAGATATTCACAGCTACAGTGATATCGATGCAGCATTCAGGAAAGGCACGATGAAACTGGCAGTCGTTTTCCCCAAAAATTTCAATGAAGACCTTTTACATCTCAATAAAGCACAGGTGCAACTGATCGCGGATGCATCAGATCCCAATGTGGCTACCACGCTGACGAATTATGCTACTGCTATTATTCTTGATTACCAGGACAGGATCACACAGGGCAGGCAGATACCGTATATGATCAAGACAGAACAACGCATGTTGTATAATCCCCAACTGAAGGGCGCTTATAGTTTTGTACCCGGTGTGATGGCAATGGTATTGATGCTGATCTGTACGATGATGACAGCAGTTACGATCGTAAAGGAAAAGGAAACAGGCACGATGGAGATCATGCTGGTGTCGCCATTGCAACCATTCAAGATCATTGTGGCAAAAGCAGTCCCTTATCTTTTGCTTTCGCTGATCAATATTGCGAGCATTCTTTTGCTCAGCACATTTGTGCTGGGTGTGCCGATCCAGGGGAATTTATTGTTACTGATCGGTGAAGGCGTTTTGTTTATCATCACCTGCCTCACGCTGGGATTGCTGATCTCCACATCTACTGATTCGCAACAGACGGCGATGTTCATTTCCTTAACAGGAATGTTTCTTCCCACGGTTATGCTCAGCGGCTTCATGTTCCCGGTAGAGAATATGCCCAGGTTTTTACAGATCATATCAAATATAGTTCCTGCACGCTGGTTTTATTCGATCGTAAAAGATGTAATGATCAAAGGGCTTGGTTTTACAGCAGTATGGAAGGAAACATTGATACTGGTGGGAATGACATTGGCTTTACTGGCATTAAGCATAAAGAAATTCAAGATAAGGCTGGCTTGATAGGGTAGCCTAAAACTCATTATATGCGGAGCTTAAAATTTTTACTTCAAAAGGAATTCCGGCAGATATTCCGGGATAAGTCCATTCTCCGGATCATTTTTATGATGCCACTGGTGCAGTTGATCGTGCTTCCACTGGCAGCCGATTATGAAATGAAGAATATCAGCCTGAGCGTGGTGGACCATGATCATTCCGGTTATTCCCGCCAGCTTGTGCAGAAGATCACGGCTTCCGGTTATTTCCGGCTGAATGATTATTCGCCTACGTTCCATGCTTCCATGCAGGAAGTGGAAAAGGACCGTTCCGATATTATACTGGAGATCCCGGCTCATTTTGAAAGGGACCTGGTAAGCCAGAGCGAAGCCACCCTGTTTGTGGCGGCCAATGCGATCAATGGTGTAAAAGCAGGTTTGGGCAGTGCTTATCTCCAAAGTATTATCCGTGATTATAATGGCCAGGTGCGTACAGAGTGGATGCAGCTTCCGCGGTTCAACCCGGACCTGGAGATAGCCGTTACTTCCTCCAACTGGTTCAATCCTTTACTGAACTACAAATATTTCATGGTGCCGGGCATACTGGTGGTGCTGGTGACCATGGTAGGTGCTTTTCTCAGCTCCCTCAATATTGTAAAGGAAAAGGAGATAGGCACGATCGAGCAGATCAATGTGACGCCTGTCAAAAAGCATTATTTCATTCTGGGCAAGCTGATCCCGTTCTGGATACTGGGCCTGGTGGTGATGTCGCTCGGCTTGCTGATCGCCAGGTTGGCGTATCATATTATACCTGTGGGCAGTTTCCTGACCATTTATGTATTTGCAGCGGTTTACCTGCTGGCGGTGCTGGGGTTGGGATTGCTGGTATCTACCTACACTTCGAACCAGCAACAGGCCATGCTGATCTCTTTTTTTATGATGATGGTCTTTATCCTGCTTGGCGGGTTATATACTTCTATTGACAGTATGCCTGCCTGGGCGCAATGGATCACACGGTTCAACCCGGTTTCCTACTTCATTGAAGTGATGCGGATGGTGATACTTAAAGGCAGCCGCCTACCGGATATCAGCAGGCATTTGTTGATCATGACGGGTTTTGCTGTGGTGTTGAATGGCTGGGCGATAATGAACTATAGGAAGAGGGGATAGGGGATGGCGTTGACCGATGGCCGATGACCGAATGGCCGAGTGGTCGATGGCTGATGGCCGAATTACTACGCAAGTCGAAGCCTATAGTTCCTTTTCCATTGTCACCCCGGCCCTGGTTCAGTAAGCATTCAGGTTTAATGAATATAAGAGCCGGGGCCTTCCAGCGCTGCACTTGCCTCAAACCTGTAAGGCATTATTGCTTAGAAAATACTGCAGATGGGGGAGACCTCGGATCTTAGCGAGCTACAGCAGTAAGTATACTAAACATGGTCCGGGGTGACAATTGAAAAGGGATTACTGGCCACAACTGTGCATGTTAATGGTTAACGGCCATTCGGTCAACGGTCAACGCACAACGGCCATCGGACAACCTTACTTCATCTGCTCATTTTTCGTTATATTCGGATAACTAAAAACGCTTTGCCATGATCAAATTAAATGACCTGAAACCAGGAGACATTATCTCCGTCAACGATGAAGGGGTTGAAAGGGAAGGAACAGTGGTAAGAGTGAATCATGAAGACCATTGTGTGCTGGTGAACAATGGCATCCAGGAATTCTGGTACAACCTCGATGAAGTAAAAGCCATTCCGTTGGACGACCACCAGTTGACCAGGCTGGGCTTTTCCAGCGAGGTGGTTGACGGGGGTGTGAAATACAAAAAAGACTCTTTCCGGCTGGTAACGCCGCGTCAGGGCGATTTTTCCCATATCGATATGTGGTGGCGGGAAGACCGGCGTCATTTTAATTTTCCTCTCGGTGTGCATGAGTTGCAGAACCTGCACCTGTCCATGACCAAGATCCCGCTGGAACTGCCTGGATAGGTTAAAAATCAATCATTTCGGCTGATTTTTTATGGGTAAAAACCTTATTTTTGGGCCTTCACCGAAAAATAAAGGAGGTTATTTCTTTTTTCGCCAGTATACTCCTATCTTTGCACCCCTAAAAATAGTATGTCGAAACAACCCCTTATCAAACAAGATGGTATCATTCTGGAAGCGCTTTCTAACGCTATGTTCAGGGTGAAGCTGGAAAATGGGCACGAAATACTGGCCACCATCTCCGGTAAAATGCGGATGCACTATATCCGGATCCTGCCAGGAGATAAAGTGGGAGTGGAATTGTCGCCATATGATTTAACCAGGGGTAGGATCAATTTCAGGTATAAATAAAACTGATTCATGAGATGAGTCTTCAGGCGAATCTCAGGACATTTTAGAAATATAAAAGTGATTCGTCATGAAAGTAAGAGCATCCATTAAAAAAAGAAGTGCAGATTGCAAGATCGTGCGTCGTAAAGGCAAACTGTACGTGATCAACAAAAAGAATCCCCGCTTCAAGCAGCGTCAGGGATAATCAGCCTTCGCTGAAGTTATGGCGGACACTGTGCCCCGTACAGCAGGTTAATCAGTTAATAACAAACAAAACAGTAGAGAAATATGGCACGTATTGCCGGTGTTGACTTACCAAAAAATAAAAGAGGCGAAATAGGACTGACCTATATCTATGGTATCGGCCCTTCTACCGCCAAGTACATTCTTGACAAGAACAATATCGACCGCAACAAGAAAGTACATGAGTGGAATGATGACGACCTGAATGCTATCCGTACTACCATTACGGACGAGCTGAAGGTAGAAGGTCAGTTGCGTTCTGAAGTGCAGATGAGCATCAAGCGTTTGCTGGATATCGCCTGCTACCGTGGCCTCCGTCACAGGAAAGGTCTGCCGGTTCGCGGTCAGCGTACTAAAACCAATAGCCGTACCCGTAAAGGGAAACGTAAAACGGTTGCTGGTAAGAAGAAAGCGACTAAGAAATAATGATCGGGAGTTCGGGACTGAAGGGTTCCGAATTCTTCATTATATGACTTACAGACAACTGAATCAATTGCGGATCGCTTCGTAAGTCGGCAGGAGGGTTGATTCAACCGTTAAAAGACAGGGATATCCCTGTCTCCCCTGATCTCGGTCCGGGGCCGGGAATAAGTAAAAAATAAAGATTACCTCAGAACAACGAACATGGCAAAAGCACAACAACAAAACAGCGCTAAAGCCGCTGCGAAGAAGAGGGTGGTAAAAGTAGATGCGTACGGTGATGCGCATATCTCTGCCACTTTCAACAACATCATCATCAGCCTTACCAACAAGACCGGCCAGGTTATCTCCTGGAGCAGTGCTGGTAAAATGGGTTTCAAAGGTTCTAAAAAGAACACTCCTTATGCAGCCCAGATGGCCGCTTCAGACGCCGCTAAAACAGCGCTGGACGCTGGTCTGAAAAGAGTAGACGTGTATGTGAAAGGTCCTGGTTCAGGCCGCGAAGGTGCTATCCGTTCCCTTTCTCAGAGCGGTATTGAAGTGGTGATGATCAAAGACGTTACACCGTTACCACACAACGGTTGCCGTCCTCCCAAGAAAAGAAGAGTCTAACCCACCTTCGCTGAAGCTACGGCGGACAGGTCCTGCAAATTGGCAAAAGCCATGGCGGGTAAGTTCCCGGAGTAGCAACAGCAGAGTGGATACTCAATATAGTTTGCGTAGTGAATGCTACGTATTCAGCCAATTTTTGGTTTCATTTATTAAAGGGTACTCGATTGATTTTTTAAGGCTTTTTACTGATCGACGTACCGGTTTCTAAAAAAGCTTAATGAAAGTACAATTATGGCACGTTACAATGGTCCAAAGACCAAAATCTCCCGCATTTTCGGTGAGCCTATTTTAGGAAATGGTAAATGGTTGGGTAAAAACAGCAACCCTCCCGGCCAGCATGGTGAAAAACGCAAACGCAAAACTTTAGGAGAATATGCTCTCCAGTTGCGTGAAAAGCAAAAGGCAAAATATACCTATGGTATGTTGGAAAAACAATTCCGTAAAACATTCGATGAAGCTTCCCGCCGTAAAGGTGTAACAGGTGAAAACCTGATCAAATTGCTGGAAGCCCGTCTGGATAATACGGTTTTCCGCATGGGTATTGCCCCCAGCCGCCCCGCTGCCCGTCAGTTGGTTAGCCACAAACACATTGAAGTAAATGGTGAAGTAGTGAATGTACCTTCTTTCCAGTTGAAAGCTGGAGATGTGATCACTATCAAAGAAGGAAGCAAAGCCAGAACTTCTATTACCAGTGTTGTTCGTGCCAAAAACCCCAAATTCAGCTGGTTGGATTGGAACGAGACTGAATTCAAAGGAACTTTCATCACTTACCCTGAAAGGGAAAGCGTTCCTGAGAACATTAAGGAACAGTTGATTGTTGAGTTGTATTCTAAGTAATAATTGCCTGGCTTAGCCTCGCAATGCAGACGGTTTTACCTGGTAAACAATTCCGGATACCGGCTGCCGACTTCAAACTCTGTTACACCATTTTAAAAACAAACTCTAAATATGGCCATTTTAAATTTCCAAAAACCGGATAAGATCATCCTGCAGAAGGCGACTGATTTCGAAGCTCAATTTGAGTTTCGTCCACTGGAGCCTGGCTTTGGTGTTACGATAGGTAATGCACTTCGCCGTGTATTGCTGAGCTCTCTCGAAGGCTATGCGATCATAGGTGTGAAGATCGAAGGTGTGGAGCATGAATTCGCTACCATGAAGGGCGTAAGCGAAGACGTGGTGGAAATTTTCCTGAACCTGAAACAGGTTCGCTTCAAAAAAATCGTTGATCACGAAGTGGCAAGCGAGAAAATTCTCCTGTCACTGAAGAATAAAACAGAATTCACAGCCGGCATGATCGGCGAAGGCACGCATTCCTTCCAGATCATGAACCCCGAACTGCTGATCTGCACACTGGATTCTTCTGCCAAAATGGATGTGGAACTGACCATCGGCAAAGGCCGCGGTTATGTGCCTGCAGAAGAAAACAAACCCAAAGATGCGCCTATCGGTTATATTCCTATCGATGCGATCTATACCCCCATCAAGAACGTGAAATACACGATCGAGAATACACGGGTAGAACAACGCACCGACTTCGAAAAACTGATCATGGAAGTATCTACGGATGGCACCATCCATCCTGAAGAAGCCGTTAAACAGGCTTCCAGGATCCTGATCCAGCACCTGATGATCATTACTGACGAAAACATCACTTTCGATAACAAAGAAGAGAAGAAAGAAGACCTGGTGGACGAACAAACCCTGCAACTGCGCAAGGTGCTGAAAACTCCACTGGAAGACCTCGACCTCTCTGTCCGTGCCTTCAACTGTCTGAAAGCTGCAAAGATCAACTCCCTCAGCGAGCTGGTACAATACGAGCAGGAAGACCTGATGAAGTTCCGCAACTTCGGTCAGAAATCACTGGCTGAAATTGAGCAGGTGTTGACTGAAAGAGGATTAGGTTTCGGTATGGACCTGATGAAACTCGGTGTTGATAAAGACGAATTGTAAAGAATAGTTATCCTGTCACCCCGTCCCGGATCAAGGTCCGGGATGACAACTGGAAATATGGTGACACCATTTTTAATAACGTAGGCTGTAATTCCTGACACGGTACAGCCGGTAAAACTTAAAAGTCATGCGTCACGGAGACAAAGTAAAAAATTTAAGCCGCACCAAAGCACACAGAGAGGCTTTGCTGAGTAACCTGGCCTGCCAGCTGATCACTCATAAGCGCATTGTTACCACAGTAGCAAAAGCGAAAGCTTTGCGTGTGTACGTCGAGCCTTTGATCACCAAAGGAAAAGAGAACACTACGCATCAGCGCAGGGTGGTATTCAGCTACCTGCAGGATAAAGAAGCGATCAAAGAATTGTTTGGCAACGTAGCAGAAAAAGTTGCTGGCCGCCCCGGCGGTTACACCCGTATTATCAAACTGGGCGCCCGTCCTGGTGATAATGCTGAAACAGCTTTGATCGAACTGGTTGATTTCAACGAGATCTATGGTAAGGGTAAGGGTGAAGCCAAGGAAGGCGCTAAGAAAACACGCCGTAGCAGAAGCACTGTCAAGAAAACAGACGCTAAAGCGGAAGAAACCACTACCACAGAAGAAAAAGCAGCCGAATAAGTTTTTCTTCCTAAGTATAAGATACCCCGCTCAGTTAATGAACGGGGTATTTTTTTTGTCCTCATTGAAATAAAGTATTTTCAATTCGCGATTGCTGATGACCACTGGCCGGTTGGCTGGTTCATTGCCTGTTTAACCGGCAATCGTTCTGGCGTAGGCAATGGTCAAAGGCAACGAATAATGACAAAGACCATGAACCAGCAATCAAACCCCAATCTCCAGCAATTCAGGAATGAAGTAGGCATCAGGTTTCAGCTTTACAATAGCCTCTTCACTTCATTGCCTTTTCACCGTATTGAAAAAACGGGAATCCTTCTTTCATTACTCTCCAATAATTGCGAGGAAGGATATAAGAAGAATTATAGTCCCATTCATATCATCGATGAATTTTTCAGCAAGCATACTTCCTACAATAATGAAAAGGAACAGACAGACCTGCTTTTCCGTTTCGTTCAATATGTGGAGCGCCAGGTAGTATTGTTTGATGCACTGGAAGATGCTGCTTTCCGTGAAGTGCATGATCTGAACGGCGTGGGCACGCTTAAACATCTTGAATCAGAAGTGTTGCAGGATAATAAGCAGGCAGAGCTTGCCGAAAAACTGAAAGACTTTTCAATCAGATTGGTGCTTACTGCGCACCCTACACAGTTTTATCCAGGTTCCGTATTGGGTATCATCAATGACCTTTCAAAGGCACTGACACACAACAATTCCATTCTGATCAATAGCTATCTTCAGCAATTAGGAAGAACCCCTTTCTTTAAAAAACAAAAACCTACCCCTTTTGATGAAGCTGTGAGCCTGATCTGGTACCTGGAAAATGTATTTTATCCAGCTGCAGGTAAAATCGTTTCTACACTCAAGAACCAGTTCCAGGATGCAGTAAGCAAAGACAATCCCATGATCAGGATGGGCTTCTGGCCGGGTGGCGACCGTGATGGCAACCCTTTCGTGACCAGTGATATCACGCTGCAGGTAGCTGATGCACTTCGGGGCGGTATTATCAAATGTTATTACCAGGACGTACGTAAACTGAGACGCCGCCTCACTTTTGCCGGCGTGGACATTATATTGACCGAACTGGAAAACAAATTATACACTAACTTATTCATCCCCGGATTAAAAACAGAACTTACCAGCAAAGAGGTGATACAAATGCTGGAACAGATCAGGGAGATCATTATTTACCAACACAATGGTTTGTTCCTGCACATGGTTGACAATCTGATCAACAAAGTACAGGTATTCGGTCTTCATTTTGCATCGCTCGACATCCGTCAGGAAAGCTCTGTTCATGGCAAAGTGCTGGAAGCATTGTCTTCCGCAGGTGTGCTGGATGCGGGGTATAAGAATTTAACCGAAGAAGAGAAGATACAATATCTCTCTTCTGTCAAAGCTGAAGCTGATCCGGAGAAATTGCAGGACGGTATTTACCAGGACACATTGAAATCGATCAAAACGATCAGGGATATCCAACAGTTCAACGGACCTGAAGGATGCAACAGGTATATCATCAGCCAGTGCAACAGTGCGCTTAATGCCATGGAAGTGTATGGCCTGTTCCTGCTGGCAGGATGGAAGAAAGAGGAAATGAATATTGATATCGTGCCGTTGTTCGAGACCATTGGCGATTTGCAGGAAGCAGCAGATATCATGAGAACTTTGTACACCGATCCGGTTTACCGTGCGCACCTTGAAAGAAGGAATAACCGGCAAACCATTATGCTTGGCTTTTCCGATGGCACCAAGGACGGCGGATATCTGATGGCCAACTGGAGCATTTATAAAGCAAAAGAACAATTGACAGCCATATCCAGGGAGTATAAAGTGGATGTGATATTCTTTGATGGCAGGGGCGGTCCTCCTTCAAGAGGTGGTGGTAAAACACATAAATTCTATGCATCCATGGGGCAGAATATTTCCAACAAGGAAATACAGCTGACGGTGCAGGGGCAAACCGTGAGTTCCAATTTCGGGATCATTGATGCGGCCCAGTATAATATGGAGCAGTTGCTGAATGCAGGTATTTCCAATGACCTGTTCCCGACCAAATATTTTACACTGAATGAGAAGGAAGAAAACCTGATGCAGGAATTATCTGAAGCAGGTTATGAAGCATATAAATCCCTTCGCGATCATCCTTACCTGGCCGATTATCTTTTGCATGCAAGCCCATTGAGGTATTACAGCGAAACGAATATCGGCAGCCGGCCGGCCAAGCGTGGCGGGGCTTCAGGCTTATCATTGAAAGATCTTCGCGCTATTCCTTTTGCAGGGTCATGGAGCCAACTGAAGCAGAACGTAACAGGCTTTTACGGAGTAGGATCAGCCTTGAAGAAAATGGAAGAGAAAGGAAGATTGGGTGCTGCACAGCAATTGTATAAGGATTCATTATTTTTCAAAACACTGATCGATAACTGTGAAATGGCTATGATGAAATCCTTCTTCCCACTGACGGCTTACCTGAGTAACCACAAGCAATTTGGAGAAATCTGGCAGATGATCTTTAATGAATTTGAGCTGACCAGGCAATACCTGGTAAAATTATCCGGACATACAGAACTGATGTACGATTACCCGATTGATCAGTTGTCTATCCAGATGCGTGAAAGGATCGTGCTGCCCCTGGTTACGATACAACAGTATGCATTGACCAAAGTAAGAGAGTTCGAAGAACAACTGGTCCAGGCGCCGATGAAGGAAGTGTATGAAAAACTGGTGATGCGCTGTTCGTTTGGAATTATCAATGCGGGAAGGAATTCTGCTTAATCTTTAATTCCAAGTGCTTTCATTACCGCGGCTTTGTATAACCTGCCTATGGGCAATTCGTGTTGCCCTATCTCAATGGAGACACTGTCGATTGATTGTATCTTATCTATAGCAACGATATAGGAACGATGGATACGTAAAAACTGGTTATCCGGTAATTTCTCTTCCAGGTAAGTGATGCGTTGATAAGTGATAATATCTTTTTGCACCGTTCTCACTCTTACGTAATCTCCCAGGCTTTCTATATACAGGATATCCTTCAAAAAAACTTTCACCATTTTTTTGTCGGCTTTCAGGTAAATAAAGGGAGCCGGGGTGCTGTGATCAGTAGCAGGAGAGATTTGATTATCCAATACACCGGTGCCCTGGCTGGCGTGGTATTTATTAATGGCGGCAAGAAACCGTTCAAACGAGATCGGTTTAAGCAGGTAATCGAGAGCATTCAGTTCAAATCCTTCCAGTGCAAAATCCCTGAAAGCAGTAGTGAAGATAACAGTAGGCCTTGTTGATAAGGTCTTTAAGAAATCTATGCCGTTCAGTTTCGGCATCTGTATGTCGAGGAAAACCAGGTCCACCTTATTCTTTTGAAGAAAAACTGTGGCGGCGATCGCATTATCGCATCGCCCTGCAAGTGTCAGCGTATCCAGTTGGCCAATAAACTTTTCCAGCACATCAGCTGCAAGAGGCTCATCGTCTACAATGAGGCATTGAATGGTATGCGGAGTGTGGCTCATCAGGCGATCTTGATTTTTAAATCAACCATATAGCGGTCAGGCTCTTTTTTTAGTTCTACCTGGTGTGTTTTAGGGTACAAAAGCTGAAGCCGTCGCAGTACATTTTGCAGGCCAATCCCGTTCGGAGTATTTTTACCGGTTGGGGCAATTCCGTCATCGGTAAGGCTGTTTTCCACTTTTACATTCAACCAGCCTGCTTTTTCTTTTATATCGATAGTCACCCACACTTTATCCATTTCATTGCTTACCCCATGCTTGAAAGCATTTTCCGCAAATGGAATAAGCAGCAAGGGCGCAATGCGCTTGCCGGTAATATCGCCAGATACATTTACGGATACATCAAGACGGTTGCCATAGCGGATCGTTTCCAGTTCTATATAATTCCGGATATGTTTTATCTCTTTATTAAGAGGTACCATATCCGACTGTGAATCATACAACATATAACTCATGAGTTCGGAAAGCTTCAGTACCGTCAGTGGAGCAGCAGGGGATGCATGAAGGGTAAGGGAATAAAGATTATTGAGCGTATTGAATAAAAAATGCGGATGCACCTGCGCCTTCAGGAAATTCAGTTCTGCATTCAATTTTTCTTTTTCAACTTCCTGCTGCAGTTGCTCCTGGGCAAACCATTGTTTAAATATCCTGATCACCAGTGTTAACAGCAATACGGGGCTAAGAAACCACAACATTCCCTTAAACAGCATATACCATACAAAAATGCTGTCAGGGTGTGTTTCTTCTGGCAGGAAAAGGGGTTCTGTAACCCTTTCCTGGATAATTCTGCTTAATACGGCTCCTGCAAAGAGCAGGAGTAAAGCGCTTACACAATAGGCCAGGTATTTCTTTTTATAAAAGAATCTTGGATATAATACATACATGTTTATATATGCTACCAACATGGCGGCAGGCAAGCCAGGCAACTCTACCAGGAAATAATAAAGAAAACTTTCACCACCCTGGAAATGCACACCAGTGTAGACAAGCATATACCCGGCCCAGAAAAGTATATGCGTCAGCAGGCGGTTGTCAGCGATGTAGAACTGTCTTATCATCTGAGGAATTCGCAAGTTTGTAAATTAAGCATAAATGTGGAGTGGTCGTGTTATTTCGACCAACGACCGTTTTTGACCAGTATTCGACATTTACTGCTTTCTGCCTTACCTGGATAGCTGCCTGCCTAAATTTCATTTATTGCTTTGCCCCATACTTTTCATTTGCAGAAACTTAAATGAGAAGAATGATACTCCGCATCCTGGTCCTTTTGTTGTTGCTGGCGACCTGGCCAGGCAGCAGTATCCTGTCGCAACAGGAAGGCCGCATATCCGGCCGGGTGATTGTTGATCCAGGTGAACCGCTTGGCTATGGTACCGTAGTTTTATTAAAGGCTGCAGATTCTGCTGCAGTAAAAACGGTAATCACCAACGATGTCGGCGATTTTGAATTTAGGGCTGTGCCTGAAGGGCGATACCGGCTCCGTGTTATGGCTGCAGGTATAGTTCAGCAGGAAGCTGTATTGACTGTGGTAGGCAAACAAGCGGCCTTATCAGCAATAACCATTCATGTGCAACGGGCAGTTACTCAATTGCAGGCTGTAAAAATTGTTGCAAAAAGACCATTGGTTGAAATAAAGATTGACATGACTGTTGTGAATGTGGATGCTTTATTGTCCAATGCCGGCAGTAATGCACTGGAAGTGCTGGAGCTATCGCCAGGGGTGAGAGTGGATAACGATAATATCAACCTTAATGGCAAGCAGGCTGTGACAATTTATATAGATGATAAACCCACTTATTTACAGGGAAGCGACCTAGCCAGTTACCTGCGATCAATTCCTGCAGGAATGCTGGACAGGATTGAGATCATGCCCAATCCGCCGGCCCGCTACGATGCAGCAGGCAATGGAGGCATCATCAATATTAAATTGAAAAAGAACCGAAACAAAGGGTTTAACGCTGCAATAGTATCTGAGAACATCCGTGGCAGGCGGACCAGATTATCTCAAAGTGCTAACCTGGGTTTCCGGAATGATAAATTCAACCTGTATGGTAATTTAAGTTACTACGCCGGAGCAGGATTGGCTACTGTTAACAGCAGCAGGAATTATGTGGCGGATACTGGCCGCAGCCTGCAATCGCTTAATCAACTGACGACCATTAATACTCCCAATCACAATATACAGGCAAAAGCAGGTATCGATTGGTATGCTTCACCCAAAACAACCTGGAGCGCTTATATCAGCCGCTACAGCCGGGGCCTGAAAGAAGAAACTGCCCTTACCAGCACTCAGTCTTATTTCGCCACTCCTGCGGATAGCATCACGGAAGGAAACAACCTGGCCAGGAATGATGCAGGCAATACCGGTTTTCATTCAGGATTCCGGCAGGTATATGATACGCTTGGACGAGAGCTGTCTATCCTCGCCGATTACACAGGTTATGAATTCGATCAGGTGTTGCAGAATGCAAATACGAGCTATCAAAAGAATGGTAATGATAAAGACCAGGAGGCACTGAATGGTATTCTTTCAGACAGGATAAATATTTTTTCAGTGAAAGGGGATTATGTACATCCCATTACCAGGCAGGCTAAAATAGAAGCCGGCTTTAAATCAAGCATGGTTTCTACCCGGAACAATGCACTCTATGAAGGAAGGTTTTCTGATACAACGTATGCCGCGAACAATCATTTCAAATATAAGGAAAGGATACACGCAGCTTATTTCAATTATAGCGGTCAGTTTAAGAGGATAGATATTCAAACAGGTCTGCGGCTGGAGCATGCTGATGTTTCTGGCAAAGAAACGGATGGTACTATTTCTTTTGATAGAAGCTATACGCGTTTATTCCCAACCATGTTCTTGTTATGGAAGGTTGACAGGAATGATCAGCACCGTCTGCATTTTTCTTTCGGCCGCAGGATTGACCGGCCTGGGTATGCCAACCTGAATCCATTTGCAGTGCCAAGAGACCGCTATACTTATACAACAGGCAATCCTCTACTCAAACCAGCGCTTTCGCTCAACTTTGAACTGGCTTATATTTTCAGGAGCAATTTTACAGCGTCATTTTTTTATAACCGGCTGAAGGATGCGATGAGTGAAACAGTTGTAACAAAGGATAACTTATTTTACAGTGCTCCCGGCAATTTAAGCAACAGCATCGTTCGTGGCTTTTCACTCAATGGGTTGTTGCACCCTCTTCCCTGGTGGCAATGCAATGCCAGTTTACTGTACAGTCATACAAGCTTGCGAACACTGTTTAACAACCAGGAGATTTTATCTCGGGGTGGTAGCTGGAACATTGGATTGACACAACAACTAACGATGCAAAGAGGATGGAGTGCTGAACTGGTTTTTGATTATTCTTCGGCGCAGGTGTATGCACAAGTCAGGCAGGCAGCGACCTGGTTTATGCATGCCGGGATAGGAAAAAAAATATGGAAGGAGAAGGGATCAGTGCGGTTGAATGTGCGTGATCTTTTCTATACCCGGGTTGACAGACAGGGTTATTTGCAGGCAGCTGGCGTGGCAGGTTTCTCGAGTCGCAAATGGGATACCAGGAGTATAACACTGGCATTTACCTACCGGCTGTCCAAAGGAAAAAGCGCAGGGCAAAAGAGATTGGAAGCTACTGAAGAAAATAAACGGCTGGCCGAGTAAATGCCTTACAAAAGCAATGGCCTGTGTAATACGGGCCATTGCTTTTTAGTCAAATCTTATATAATGTCAGAAGCTGAACATACCTGCTATCAGGAAAGTAGCTGTGCTTTTTTTACCAGTAACACCATCATTCTTGCTGAATACAGGTTGTGATGCATTATCCAACCTGAATTCGGGGATCAGCGTGAAATTGCCGGTTTTGTATTGCGCAGATAAGGTTGCCTGGAAAATATCTGCACCAATCTTTACAGCATCTTTTTCATCTGCGAAATACTCTGTGCGAAGAGTAAGACCCAGTGCGGCAGTGGGATCATAATTGAAATAAAGGGCAGAGCCCCACCATTTGTCTGTGCCGTCTTTCACATCATTTTTCAATAATTGAATAGTCCCATCATAACCGATACCGAACTTATCCGAAACTTTGGCGGAAGCCGTGATGCCTACCTGGTTGACACTGACAGCAGCCGGGCTTGACTTTGCGCCAAACCAACCGGAATAGTTAGCAAAGATGGAGAACTTGTCACCTACATGACTGTACTGTGCATTCAGCACTTTAGTACTCGCCCAGTTGGGCGAAGTAATGTCCGTAGGATTGGCAATACCGATCATAATGCCATTTCCATTGTTCAAAGCGAGATCAGCTTTCACACCGGTATGGGAAAACGGGCCATAAGAAAACATATAAGACATGCTGTAGTTCCTGTTCACCTGCGGGTCGAGCACTTCATAACCGATATGTGTGCCCCATTTGCCCAGCGACAGGGTCAGTTTTTCGGAAGGCTTCCAGTAAACGTATGCCTGCTTGACGATCTGAAGAGATTTTTCATCGGCATAAGAAAACTCTTCAGCTCTTTTGCCAAAGCCCAGATCGGCTACAACGCCTGCTTTTTCAGTGGAGTAGGTGGCTTTCAGGGAAGCCATACCTAACTGGAACGTATTCTGTGAATTGGTGAAGCTGGTGAGACTATTGAACCCCAGGCCTCCATTGGGAGTATTATCAAAATTGTACCGGTAATAAGCATCCACAGAGCCGGAGATTTTCAGCGGGCTTTCTTTGGCCGTGGAATCCTGTGCGAAGATATTTGTGCAGGCACACGCTGCCAGCAACAGCAAAAAGCTATTTTTTCGTAACATTGTATTTACATTTTAGATGTTAAGGAAAGGGCACAGCAGGTATAAACTTTTGCGAGAAGTTTATACTGATTGATCTGTGCCTTTTTCTATGGTTAATGGTTAGAGACGGGGTAGGGATTATTCTGCGATCGTCTTTTCTTCAAAATTTCCGTTGTGGTGCACCAGCAAAGTACCCTGAAGGTATTTTTCATTGTGTTGCGATGCATCCAGTCCCTCAGCTTCTTCTTCCTGCGTAACCCGCATGGGCAATACCAGGTTGATCACTTTGAAGATGATAAAGGACATGGCAAAACTATAGCTCACAGCTACAAGCATACCTACCAGTTGGATCGGGAACTGGGAAGGGAACAGGGCGCCTTCTATTGGTTTTACTGTGCTGAAAACGCCGGTGAGAAGCATGCCGGTGATACCGCCGATACCATGACAGGCAAATACATCCAATGGATCATCGTACCTGGTTTTATGTTTCAGGAATTCAGCAATGACATTTGAAATGATCGCTGCAATAAAGCCGATGAACAGGGCCTGGGGAACACCTACAAAACCTGCAGCAGGTGTGATAGCCACAAGACCCACTACAGCGCCGATACAGAAACCCAGCACAGAAGGTTTTTTTCCGCGGATCACATCCCAGAACATCCAGGACAAACCAGCAGCAGCGGCGGCTGTATTGGTAGTGGCAAAAGCATATACGCCCAGAGGGCCGGCACCCACAGCACTGCCGGCATTGAAACCGAACCAGCCAAACCACAGCAGGCCGGTACCGATCAATACATAGGGAATATTGGCAGGAGCCGTAGCAGCAGGGTTTTTGCGGGGTTTAAGCACCAGTGCGCCTGCGAGGGCGGCCATGCCGGCAGAAATATGCACAACAGTGCCGCCGGCAAAATCCTGGACGCCCCATCCGGCCATCAATCCATTGGGATGCCATGCCATGTGGCAGAGAGGAGCATAGACCAGTATGCCGAATAAAACAATAAAGAGCGTGTATGAACTGAAACGGATCCGCTCAGCCACTGCACCTACTACAAGGCCAGGAGTGATGATGGCAAACATCAACTGGAAAAAAGCAAAAAGAGGTAAGGGGATGGTGGATGCAAGACTCCAGGGTTCACCATTCATGACATCTTTAAAAAAGAAAAATGTGCGCGGGTCGCCGATCAGCCCATTAATGGATTTGCCAAAGCAAAGGCTGAACTGGATAACGATCCACAGCACAGAAATGATACCGGCTGAAACCGTGCTCTTGATCATGGTGGAGAGAACGTTTTTACGTCCGACCATGCCACCATAGAAAAATGCAAGAGCGGGTGTCATCAGGAAAACGAATGCGCAGGATACCAACATCCAGGCAATGTCTCCACTATTGTAAGTGTATTTGGGTGTGCCGTCTTCTTTTACAATAGAAGCCGGATCGAAAGATGCTGCCGGGCTCACAAAGATCGCTGCGACCGCTATGATCAGCAATACGAGAAAAGGAGCCACCTGTTTCACGGTTGTTTTGCTCATACTCAGTAAAGTGGGGTTTAAATATTAAATAAAAACGTTATGCAGCAATCATCAATCCTAAATTAGAATTTAATTAGCATAATTGTATATAATGTGAAAAATATTTGAACAAATGTTTAAAAAATGTGTAGATACGATGTAAAATATTAAATTATTAATATTCAATATTTGATTATTTGAGCATTAAAAAACTCCTGCCAGTTTTATCCTGGCAGGAGTCATAAACTCTTCAGTGTCTTGTTTTCACGCCTGGATCAGAGCGAGGCAAGCTGTAGTATCGAGTCCCTGGTTTCCAGCAGGGAAACGCCGCCGCTCAGAAACTCATCCACTTTCCGGGCGCATTCCCTTCCTTCGCTGATCGCCCATACTACCAGCGACTGCCCCCGGCGGGCATCGCCGGCTGCAAAGATTTTGGAAAGGCTGGTTTGATAATTTTTATCCGTTGCTTTGATATTGCCTCTCTCATCCCTTTCTATTTCCAGTGCATTTAATAATCCTTCATGCTGCGGGTGTAAGAAACCCATCGCCAGTAAAGCCAGCTCGCAAGGGATCTCTCTTTCACTGCCCGGCACTTCGGTAAATTGTGCAGGTCTTCCCTCTGATGAAGCTTTCCATTCCAGGTCCACCACTTTCAGGGCTTTCAATTGCCCTTTTCCATCACCAACGAATTCTTTGGTAGCAATAGCCCAATGCCTTTCACATCCTTCTTCATGAGAGGAAGTTGTTTTCAACACCATGGGATAAGTGGGCCAGGGCATCTGTACTGTGCGGCCTTCGGGTGGCTTGGGCAACAGCTCAAATTGTGTAACTGATTTGGCACCCTGGCGGTTGGATGTGCCTACACAATCGGAACCCGTATCGCCGCCGCCGATCACTACCACATTTTTGCCGGAGGCCAGTAAATGTTCATCCAGGATATTGCTTTCCAGGTTGGCATAGGCAAGCGGGTCTTTTCCGGCATTGCGTTTATTCTGTTGCTTCAGGAATTGCATGGCGAAATGGATGCCCTTCAATTCCCTGCCTGGTACCGGAAGATTGCGGGGTACTGTAGAACCGCAAGCCAGTACAATTGCATTGTATTCGCGTAGCAGGTCGTTGATATGTATGTTTACACCTACATTAGCATGGCATTGGAACTGTACACCTTCTTCTTCCATCAGTTTTATTCTTCTTTCCACTACCCACTTTTCCAATTTGAAATCAGGGATGCCATATTGAAGCAGACCACCTGGTTTATCATCCCTTTCAAAAACAGTAACGCTATGGCCGGCATAATTGAGCTGTGCAGCCGCAGCAAGCCCTGCAGGGCCTGAACCGATCACTGCCACTTTTTTGCCAGACCGGAGATTCGGCCTTTTGGGTTTTACAAACCCCTTTTCAAAAGCGATCTCGATGATATGTCTTTCGATCTCTTCAATAGCTACGGGTGGCTGATTAATACCCAGCACACAGGCCGATTCGCAGGGAGCAGGACAGATGCGACCGGTGAACTCAGGGAAGTTATTGGTGGATGTAAGTACATCATACGCTTCTTTCCAGTCTTTCCGGTACACCGCATCATTGAATTCAGGGATCACATTGCCCAGTGGGCAACCGCTGTGGCAGAATGGAACACCGCAATTCATGCAGCGGGCCGAT
>DATAJQ010000163.1:0-2302 GCA_036262095.1 Chitinophagaceae bacterium
GAAGTAGGACGCTGAGATGGTCGAATAGTGGGAGGCGTCATGATCCATGATCTCTGAGAAGATAATCTGCTCGCAGGAAGAGGAGGAAGTGCTGGAGGAGAAGAACGAGAATAATCATGATGTGAGGAAGGTAGAGGGAGATCACTTCGAGTAGCAATGGTATTCTTTTCTCTATTGAACCCTTGATAAACTTTACGATGATTAACAGCAGGATTGAGAATGTTTGTTCTTTTCAGCCAAGCTTGAAACTTATTGACGAAGTTCAATTCTGCACTAGAAAATTGGTATAAAGTAGGAATTGGAAAGAGAAAGAAAATCGATAAAGTAAGAAAGGGGATAATAATGATGTACTCCATGAAGGCCAAGTAACGACCAATCTGAAATAATGCTTTGGAAGTCGTTGCAGCATCGACAATAGGAGATGAGCTCTTCCTTTGCTTCGTCAACCTATTACATCAGATAACGGTGATGGTTACAAAATGAACCTATCCATTTGCCTCCAAAATTCTTCAAGTCGGTTGTCGAGATGAAACCATGGCAGTTGAACGATTTGATATCGCAATGTATCAAATAAATGAGATGGGAATCTAAATGATTAATCCAATAATATGAGACGAGAATTACTCAATCCGATTTAATGCTTGAGCAAACCAAATCAAAACATCCTCATCGACAAACGGGCGATCATCTTGTTGCTCAGCAATAACCAATGGAACTGGTTGTTCTGATACAGTCGATGAATGTCGCTGTCGAGTTGACGATGGAGATGGAGATAGAGATGGAGATGGAGATGGAGATGGAGATGGAGGTAAAGCATGGTTAAGTCTTGCTCTCTTTGCTGTCCTCGTCGGTTCTGAAGGTGAAGGTTGAGGTTGTTGCTCATCTTCATCCAAAGAGTTAATGAGTTCAATGATCTTAAACATCAATTGAAGATGAGGAAAGAGGGGAGAAGATAAACCTCATCATCATCATCATCACCACCTCGTTGACGCTTCTGTGCAGGCAATCGGACAAGAAGTTTTTTCTTTGATTTCTGAGCTGCTGCTGGGGGGTTCTTCTTTCTTGCCTCTTGAAGACGTTCTTTGATGGAACGGAGAGCCTTTTCATCCTCTTCATCATCATCATCATCGTCATGATCAAGATCATTCACTTCCTCTACCAAAATTAAAGAATGAAAATTGAAATCCGAGGAAGAACCCAATGGATGTCGAGGGTTGGAACGGAGCAACTCAGAGGCGACTTTCTTCGTCATTGCTCGCCTTTTGGGGACAGGATGAAAAGGGGGAGAATCAACCTCCATTTTGATAGGAGGTTGAGGGTCTTCATCATCATTATCGAGGGTCACCACCACCACGCCTGACAATGGCGCAATGGGTTCAGGCTTTCGCCAGCCTTCAAAACGAGGAGCAGCAGCAGCAGTAGGAAGGTTAGGGTCGTGACGAGGAGCAAGGTCAGGGACAGGATCAGGAATAGGAGCAAGAGCTGTCAGAAGAGCTCCTGTACGAGCACGAGCCTTACGCTTAGGACGAGCTGGAGCAGGTTTTCGCCGAACTAGCAGATCAAGAGAAATGAAATAAATAATCATGCTTATAGGATAAGGGAAGAATTACCCGTAGAAATAATAATCGCCGAACTTTTCCAAGCGACTTGAGCCTCTTTAGGAGAAAGGCCAGCTTGCAAAGCACGATTGACGGTATTCTCCATCACCACAATGCATCGAGATCTGCGTCCAAAATTACGCATGGCTGCCTCGTGATGCTCCCGGGAATTCCAATGTTTCCCCTGCATCTCAGCACCACAACCAGGACATATCACAGTGTAATACTGGCGGGGCGCTTTGAATTCGTTTCCGAAATGGTTCCCGCGATTCATCTCTCTCTCACACACACACACACACGAGTTTACTTGCGAGGAGAAACGGGGGAATGAACTGAGTGAGACTCTCTCAGTTTTATTCATCATCAAAAGTGACCCATTTGCAGCCAAGGCCAGCCGGCCCTCCTCGCGAGGCCACCCTCCGCCCTCCATCACCAGCTATTATAAAACATACCCTGTTCAGTGTACAGAACAAGTTGTTCACAATAAAAAGCATTGAACCCGATTTGACTGAGTCATTCTCCGTTCCAAAGTCTCAAGTAAGGCTGGAACTATTTGTGATACGAGAACGTACTATTGTATGGCAAACCCAAACATCAAAAGGGTCCGACAAGTTGATCTTCTTGGAGAAGAAATTCGCTCATTGATTTCGTTGCGTGTGGAACTTGAGATTCTCAAATTCATTCGTCGCCGGTATACTGAAGAG
>DATAJQ010000164.1:0-22227 GCA_036262095.1 Chitinophagaceae bacterium
GGTCCTTTGGCCGAGTGGCTAGGCAGAGCTCTGCAAAAGCTCGTACAGCAGTTCGAATCTGCTAGGGACCTCCCGGTAGTAATTCAATGGCGTTCAAATGGAACGCCATTTTTTGTTTGAAGCCGCTCCAGCCAGCATTCCGTGCAATTTTCTCTATCAATTTAGTTCAAATCATTTCAAACAAAATGGGGGTTGATTCCGGGGCCTATCTTTTGGGGCTCCACGCCGTAGTTCGAATCTGCTTGCAGTACCGCGAAAGAGATATCGTAGCTCTCTGGCAAATCATTGTAACCTTTCTTTTTTTCGATTACTCTAATAAGCATAAATAACTTAAAAGTGCAAAAGATCAAGAATTAAATAAAGCCATACTGGAGTTATGGCCAGGTTACATGTACTGAGCTATACTAATTGTAGATGCTTTCAGAAGTTTTACAAAAATGGCTGTCAAAAAATAATAAAAATGAAATCAAATAATTCGCAACAGACACTGGCGCAAACATTCAATCTGTTAAAGTACACATTTGTAATTGTTCCTATCGTAGCAGGAGCCGATAAATTCACCAACCTACTGACCCATTGGGAACAGTATGTTAATCCATCAATCGCAAGCATCTTGCCATTTTCCGCTTCGGTTTTTATGATGATTGTAGGTGTTATTGAGATTGCAGCGGGCATCATTGTGCTGAAAAAAACTGAAATCGGCGGTTACATTGTAGCAGGTTGGTTGACAGTTGTAGCACTAACATTATTGGTTGGCTTCAATTATATAGATATCGCAGTGCGTGATCTTGTTATGGCTATTTGCGCCTTATCAATGGCAAGAATATCTAAAATCATTGAATGAACATGATTCAGTTTGACGAGTTTACCGAAACGGAAATTATCGGGCGGATTATAGACGGAGAGAAAGCCTTCTACGAGATTATCGTCAGACGGTTCAATCCTTACCTGTACAAAATTGGCAGGTCGTATAACTACAACCACGAGGATACACAGGACTTGATGCAGGAGACCTTTATTGATGTATATAAAAACCTGTTGCAGTTTGAAGGTCGTGCCGATTTTAAAACGTGGATTATCCGAATAATGATGAATAACTGCTACAGGAGGCGGGGGAAGCCAGGTTTTAGAAACGAAATTATGCAAGACGTAAACGAATACTCAACGCCAATGTTTACTAATAGAAATAACGATACTGATGAGATAATTCAAAATCGCGAGTTGGGGCATATTATTGAAAATGCACTGGGGAGAATTCCTTTTAACTACCGAATGGTTTTTTCATTACGGGAAATAAGCGGGTTGAACGTAGCAGAAACTGCAGAGATGTTAGGCATTAGCGAAGCAAACGTGAAAGTTCGGTTGAACAGGGCAAAAATAATGCTACGCAGAGAGATAGAAAGCGCTTATTCTGCCAGCGAACTCTTTGAATTTAATTTGATTTATTGTGATCCAATGGTGGAAAGCGTAATGGAAAAAATATGCACTTGCAGCTTAATCGCGCAATGAGAGCACTTTTATTTTTTGGTTTCTGTAACCTAAGCTGAAGCGACTTACTCTAACTACTTAAATTAATATCATGAGAACAAGATTGATGCTTTTGGGAATGACTTCCCTTATAGCCATTTCTCTGTCTAATTGCAAAAAAACAGATAGAGGCCGTCAGGATGCAGGTGAAGGTAATTTGAATTTGCCTGCATTAGATTCTAAGTTGGTTGATCAGGGAAAGGAAATATTTCGCTATGAAACCTTTGGTGACGAAACTACCTGGACAGATGTTTTAAAAATGAATCAGGTAATTGAAGCCGCTGTGGATCCTGTTACTGCTTTGAGTGTAGGTTTAAAAGTAGATGCTTCTGCCTTACCTCCTGAAGTTGTTGCAGGCATTCAAAATGGTTCAATAAGTTTAACGGATCCTCAAACTACACTTGCGTTGCTCCAATTGAATGCGGTAGTAGGCATTAAAGGCCAGGTAAGTACAACTTCCGCAGGTAAGTTAAAGTTAGATCGGGTAGGGATTACCTGCGCTTTATGTCACTCTACAGTCGATAACTCATTTGCTATGGGAATCGGAGGTCGCCTCGATGGTTATCCTAACAGGGATCTGGACCCTGGTGCGATTATTTCTTTGTCACCATCATTAACTGCTGCGCAAAAGGCTGTTTATGCGTCATGGGGTAAGGGAAAGTTTGACCCAAGATATAATCATGATGGGCTTAATAATCCTGTGGTAATACCACCTGCTTTTGGTTTATATGGTTTGCCTAAAGCCATCTTCACAGGAGATGGTGATGTACAGCATGAATCAGTTGGCCCTGTAGCATATTGGAACCGCTATGTTGCAGTAACAGAGATGGGGGGCCATGGCAAGTTCAGCGACACTCGTACTGGCCTCAATGTTGATAATACGGGCGGTGGACCTGATTTAGTAACAGATAAACTACCTGCATTACAAGCCTATCAATTTTCACTTGCCGCTCCACAGGCACAAGCAGGTTCATTTGACGCTACTGCGGCAGCAAGAGGGAAAATTTTGTTTAATAACAAAGCTCAGTGTGCTACTTGCCACTCGGGTCCTAAATTTACGGACGTTACAGATGGTGGAAAACTTCACCCTCAAGATGCTTCTGTAGCTAACGATAAAGATTATGTTAACCGATCAGCTACAAAACAATGGAGAGTTACACCCCTTAAAGGAATATGGCAACATGCTCCCTACTTTCACGACGGCTCTGCCGCAACTTTATCAGCAGTTGTAGATAAATATAATGCATCGAGAAACCTAGGCCTGACCAGTCAGGAAAAAACAGATCTTACTGAATATTTGAAATCACTTTAGTTATGTAAGATTGTTTTGCATCTCTTGGGAGTTTAGGGGCTCCCAGGAGATTTGCTTTTTTTAAAGCACCTGAATTAGATGGCAACAAGAGAAGCCGTATTAAATGTTTAGCAGGAATTGTGCATTTGCACAGATAAACAAAATAAACAATGACTCGCCTGGAAAGATTTTTTTTCTCTACTAGAACAATGACCACATTGTTATTCCTTTTTGCCGGCTCTATGGCAGTAGCCACTTTCGTAGAAAATGATTATGATACGCCAACAGCAAAAGTGCTGATTTACAACGCCAAATGGTTTGAGATACTGATGCTATGGCTTATCATTATTTTTATCTTCAACATTAAAGCCTATCAATTAACAAAAAGAGAAAAATGGCCCGTTTTGATTTTTCATCTTGCATTTATTCTAATGTTTTTGGGAGGTACATTGACACGTTATTTGGGGTTTGAAGGGCAAATGCCAATAAAAGAAGGAGAGACCTCTAATGAAATTATTGGTGATCTTACGTATATCAAAGTAAATATCAATGATGGTGTAAAATCTATCACTTATGATCAGCACCCTTATATGATGTCGTATTTTAATGAGAAAGACACACGATGGCCATTTAAAAGAACTTTTAAAGAAAGCTATGAGTTTGATAATAAAATAATCAAAATAAAATCTCTTGACTATATCCCGCTTGCTAAAGATTCTATACAAAAGACGGCTTCGGGTCGGAAAATTCTTGAAATCATAACAATGGGGCAGAGTGGAAGAGTGAACAATTATATTTTCGACGGAGAGATAAAAAACATAGGGGATGTTCTATTCAGTTTCAATAGCCCGGTTCAGGGAACGGTACAATTAATAGAAAAAGGAGATAGTTTAATGATTAACTCACCTGTCGAAGGGCAATATATGTCTATGCAGGGCCAACAGGCGGGAATAATTACCGATACTGCATTACTGGCACAACATTCAGGAATAATAAAAAGAAATGAGCCAACCCCACTGAATCTCAGAACACTTTATACGATCAATAACACAAACTTTATTATACCTAATCCTGTGTTTTCCGGTAGAATTGTTTATTACAGTGGTGGTAAAAGCAATAAGGCGGATAAAAGCCTTTTAAGCATGGTGAAGCTGGAAATCAATTCTGGAAATGAAAAGGATACTGTGATGGTGGGAGGTGGAAAAGGTATGACAGCCTACGGCGCAAAAACCAATATCAATAAACTGGAAGTCGCAATTGGTTATGGTTCAAAATTGATAAAAACGCCCTTCTCACTTCGATGCGATGATTTTAAATTAAAGCGCTATCCAGGATCCAACAATGCTTCTTCTTATGAAAGCAGGGTGACTGTTATCGATAATGGAAGACAAACGCCACACCATATTTATATGAACAACGTTATGGACCACAGTGGGTACAGGTTCTTTCAAGCAAGCTACTTTCCCGATGAGTCAGGTACTATCCTTTCTGTAAACAAAGACTGGTGGGGGACAAGAATTACTTATATTGGTTACTTCTTTTTATTCAGTGGAATGCTCCTCACACTTTTCCAAAAGCGAACCCATATCTGGAAATTGAATCAACGGCTGAAAGGAATGCATAGAAAATCCGTGATATTAATCCCTTTGATATTGATGATCTCTTTTGGTAATGCCCAAATACCAGTACAACAAAAAATAGATACTACTAATGCTCAAAAAGAAGCAGATCTGTTCCTGAAGCAGGGCGAATTGGGGGGTAAGGCTATAGCCACAAAGCATGCTGATAAGTTTGGTCGCCTGCTGGTTCAAGACTTTCAAGGCAGAGTAAAGCCAATGGATACGCATACATTAGAATTGCTGCGTAAGATTTATAAAAAAGATAAATACAAGGGATTATCACCTGTACAATGGTTTTTATCTATGCAACTCGATCCGGCTTACTGGTTTGTTCAGCCAATGATTTATGTTGGCAAAAAAGGAGGGGATGAACTGGCTAAAGAAACCGGCGCCAATGCAGAAGGCTATACAACTTTTGCCAATTTGATGGATACTTCCATAGGTGAATTTAAGTTGCAAAATCAGTATAAAATATCCTTCAGCAAACGAAAGGGGGAGCAATCAAATTATGATAAAGAGCTGATAGGTGTAACAGAGCGGTATAATATTTTCGGTAATATCATTTACGGGTATTTTACTAAAATTATACCTGTTAGAAACGATCCGTCACATACATGGAGAAGCTGGGTTTATAGCGCTGGAAATAATCCTATGGCGCTTGACTCGGCCGCTTATGCATTTATAGCCCTTTACTTTAATGATGTGAAACAAAGTCTGGAGACTGGGAATTGGGAGAATGCCGATGAAACACTAGCGAGTATTAGTAACTTTCAAAAAACATGGGGAAAGAATATTATTCCATCTGATTCAAAAGTTGACTTAGAAATACTATACAATCATGCAAATATCTTCTTATGGCTGATGATTGTTTATTCTCTCCTGGGAATTTCAATGATCATACTTGGTTTTGCAGAAGTGTTATCGTCAGGTTCTGAAATTAATCATACAGTTCGGGTATTAACTAAAATATTACTCGGCATAATGGTTCTTGCTTTGGCAGTACAGTTTGCAGGGTTGGGCGTTCGGTGGTATATATCGGGGCATGCGCCATGGAGTAATGGCTATGAAGCAATTGTTTTCATCTCGGCAATCGGTGTATTATCAGGGTTATTGCTTTATAAAAACAGGAATGCGTTTATCCCGGCAGCCGGTGCATTAGTCGCTATGATTATGATGGGCTTTGCACACGGCGGTTCTATGCTTGATCCACAGATTACACCTTTGGAGCCGGTATTGAAATCATATTGGTTAATGATACATGTAGGCATTATTACTTCAAGCTATGGTTTTTTTGGTTTATCTGCCCTTATCTCGGTAATCTCATTGGTTATGTTCTGTATAAAACCAACTACAAAAATCCGGAATTCCATTCAAGAATTGACGATTGTGAATGAAATGGCTGCTGAGATCGGGTTGTTTGCATTAACTATTGGAACTTTCCTGGGTGGAATATGGGCAAATGAGAGTTGGGGACGTTACTGGAGTTGGGATCCGAAAGAAACCTGGGCATTTATTTCCATAATCTTCTATGCGACAATCCTGCATTTCAGGATGGTGCCAGGCTTGAGGGGTAAGTGGACTTTTAACGTAGCGGGCATGTGGATGATTTGGACAGTTATCTTTACTTATTTCGGTGTAAACTACTACTTGTCTGGGTTGCATTCTTATGCTGCTGGAGACCCGATGCCAATACCCAACTGGATTCCAATTACTGCAGGTATAATGCTCGCTTTGTCTATTGCCTCTTATTTGAGAGAACAAAAATACTGGCGTAATACCAATGGGTCCTGACGGATATAGAAGAGGTTTATATCTATAAGACTAACCGAAATTTTTGTAATAAGCTACGATAAATAGAAATAATAGGCATATTTATACCAGGATATTGCTGCTTCATTTCATACTTTTGGATAACTATCGAACTTAGATCGGAGTCATCTCCACATTTTTAATGTTTTGCCCCAGGGCAAACTAATTTTAAATTAAACAATCCAAAATAAAGGGCAATGCGAAAACTATCACTCTTCATAGCGACAAGTTTAGACGGCTACATTGCCCAACCCAATGACGACCTTAGTTTTTTAAAATTAGTAGAAAAGGAAGGCGAAGATTATGGTTATGCAGTTTTTACAGATACTATAGATACATTAATTATTGGGCGAAAAACGTACGACTATGTACTCAAAGAAATCGGCGCATCTCATTACGATAACGGGCAGAGAGATGTATATGTTATCACAAGAACACAGAGACCGGATGCAGGCAGAACAATTTTTTACACTGGAAATCTGGCCGAATTGGTAAAACGATTAAAATCCGAAAAAGGGAAAAACATCTATTGCGACGGCGGTGCAGAAATAATAAATGAACTATTAAAGAGTGATCTTATTGACGAATTCATTATTTCCATTATACCTGTTCTGGTCGGTAATGGAACAAGACTTTTCAAAGACGGCAGGCCCTGGCAGCAACTTGAGCTTTTGAATACAAAAGTATTTGATACAGGACTCGCTCAATTACATTACAGGCGAAAAAGATAATGCTTCGCAGGACTGGAACCTGGTTCCTGCACCTGAAGGCAGGCGCCTGTTTATGACCGGCTTATTTTTCTATTTTTCCCAACATCCACTGCACATAATCAAAATACTTTAGCAGTTGCTTTTCATATTTGTCCGAATTAAAACTCTGAAGCTCCTGTGATATGTTTTTGTATGATAATTCAGGAATCTTGCGTTTACGGGGATCCGGCCACAATAAGATGAATTTCAGTAACAGCGCTTCAGACTTCAGCAGAGCATTCTTTTTACTGAAGAAACGTTTATAAGAGCGGATCTCATACTCAAGATAATGTGAGTCGCCTTTTTCATAATAAATGATAATATTGAGCAGCCGGATGGCTTTACATATAAGCAATTGCGGCTGCACTTTATGCACCTGCATTACCTGGTTGATATAGCTATGGGCCTTTTTCCAGTCCTTGTTGCCAAAATGAGCGAGGCTGCAGAAGAAATAAAGTTCCCATTGCCTTTCCTCATTGATCATAGGATACATTTTCAGGAAACCGGGCTCCATGTCTTTGATCACCGTAATAGCTTCTCCGGATTTCTCTTTTCCTGTAAGGATCGCCAATTGATACACTATTGCCGATTTGCGTACCTGGTAACGGAAGTATTCGGGATAGGCTGATTGATCAAGCCGTTTTAATTTTTCAATGTAATAATGTATCTCGTCATATTTCTTCAACGTATGCAGGCTGTCCAGTATACCAATAAGCGTAGAAAGATAATCAAGCGGCGGCTTGTCCAGCAGCGTAATATTTTGTTCAAACAGGTTGTTCAGCGAATGAAAAGTCTTGAGCGCCGACTGGTGATCACCTACATCTGTAAAAAAGAAGGATTGAAAAAGCAGGTGCAGTTTCTGTGCTGCAAAACTGTTTTTTGATTTACCGCTTACCAGGATCATTTCACTCAGCATAAGATCGTTCAGGCGTTTGCGGTCTTCGTCTGAAGAGATTTTTCCTGAATGCACTAACCGGTATTTCAGTAATTCAAACAGGGAATGATGGTCCTGGATATGATTCAATGTTTTCAGGATGTCCTTGGCTTTCATCTGTGTTCCTACCAGCACTTTATCAGAGATTACTTTATAGCTCGAATCGGATAGATAATCCAGTTCCTCGCGATAAGTAAAATATTCGATCAGATGCTGCTGCGAACCTATTGCTGATTTACGGACTTTTTTCAGCAATGCATAGCCTTCTTCGTGCAGCGAACGTGCTTTCAATACTTTGATACGCATCAGTTCCTGGAAAAGATGGAACTGGGTATCCTTTTCCACTTTCGATTGGATTAGGCCATCGGTAAGCACTTTCAACAGGTAGCGCGCTGTATTATTGAGCGAAGAACCGGCATGTGCTTTCCTGAATCTCTGTTTCACCGTGACTGTATCGGTTGCCGGAGTTTTATCAATAATATCGAACAGGATAAGATAATCCTTACTGCCGGTCTGCTTGCGGGTAAGTAATTTGAAATGCCTTTTCTCTGCACCAGAGAGCGATTTCACCAGCTTTATAAGTGTTTCAAGTATCATCAGGTTGCAATCTGCCTTTCAGTAAAATAGAAAAAATGAAAATTCTAAGATAATGAAAAACAGTTTCTTGAATTGTTATATATATCATATTGTATAAAACAGGACTATCAGTTTTTGAAATATCTGGCCGGCATCCTTAATTACTCCTGTCTATATTTGGTTCAACGATCAAATACTTATTGCCATGCAATCAATCAACATCAGCACACGGGTCTATCATCGACGGAACAACAAAGCAATAAGGCTGCTCCTGCTTTTTATTGCCCCTTTTTTTATTTGGATGCAAGCTGCTTCGCAGACAAAAATGCTTTCATTCCATGATTATGAAGACCGTGTACACGGAGTGTGGCTGGCACAGATCGCGGGCACGCTGATCGCCTGGCCATACGAGCATCAAACTGCTTCAGCGGCATGGCTTAGCGATTATCCCACCAAACGTACGGAAGCACCGGTAGACGATGACTGGTATTATGAAATGATCGCTATCCGCGCTTTTGAAAAGTATGGGCCGGGGATGACAGTAGAACAACTGGGAAAGCAATGGCAGGAGAATAATGCAGGCACCTGGGGCTCCAGCGAGCAGGCACGATTGCTGATGGCAAGAGGTGTAAGTCCACGTGATGCAGGTCATCCACGCTACAATAAACTCTGGTTCAGTATCGGCCCTCAGTTCAGTGCGGATATCTATGGAGCACTTGCTCCCGGTATGCCCAATCTTGCCGGGAAGATAGCAAGAGAGCTTTGTCATCTTAATGGTTATGCCGAAGGTGCTGACGGAGGTGTATTTATCGCAGCCATGGTGAGCCTTGGATTTACTGAAAAAGATCCAAAGGCTATTGTGCGTAAAGCAGCAAAACTGATCCATCCCCGGTCGCCTTACCGCCAGTGTCTTGACCTGGTGATTGCTATGGCGGATAAAGGAAAAAGACCACAGGAGATATTTGATGCGGTAGAGGATAGATGGCATATCGAATATCCTGCTACCAATAATGCAGTGGCCAATGGCGGTATTGTTGCGGCAAGCGTATGGTTTGGTGAAGGGGATTTTCTTAAAACGGTAAACCTTGCAGCGTCAGCAGCTGATTTTACTGATGCAGACTGCAATGCAGCAAATGCTGCTTCGGTGATCGGGGCTATGAAAGGAGTGAAAGGTATTCCCGCGCATCTTGTAGCAGCACTTAATGACCGCATTGCCGGAACTGAAATGGGCGGTTTTTCGTTACAGCCTGTTGTTGATGAAAAAATATCAGTGCTGTCGCAACGCACAGCGGAAGTTGGAAAAAAGATCATGCAACTGCATGGCGTGAAGATCAGTGGCAGCACTATCCGGATACCTTTACAGCAGCCGGCAACGCAGCCTGCCGAATTATTTACTTTATCTGAACTCACCCAATACTGGAATCCTGAATGGAAACTGGAAAGGGCTGGCTATGGTGGAGCAGGAGGCGGCATGTATGGGATCCGGGGCATTACTTATCTCAGTGGTGATACGTTGATCACTTACCCGCGTGATGAAGTGAGAGGTTTGTTGTTGCGTCGTGCATTAAGGATTGACAAAGATTGCAAATTGTCTTTTGAAGCAGGGTCGGATGTGAAACGGGCCTGGAGACTGCAAGTGTATGTGAACAATAAAAGATGTATTGGCAAATTGATAGAAGGAAATGACACAGCAAGGCAATGGCAAAAAATAGAAGTGGATCTTAGCGAATTCAAAGGGCAGGATATTATTATCCGGATCTATCAACGGGTATTGATACCAGGCAAAGAAGCCGGAAATGCCTATTGGAGAAATTTTAGTATTGAATAAATAATCAATCGAATCGTAACTGATCACAGTAACCTGTGATAATTTATTAGTCAAATGCTTCTGGCTGCCTGCAAGGGCAGCCATTTTAGTTTACAGTTATGCCTGATTCAACAGAAACAGGACTGTTCATTCCATCATACCGGTATTTCTTTTATTAAAAGATCTATTTTATTCAGCATTTACAAAAATGTATAAGAATGATATTGTTAATAATCTAATAATCAATAAAATGTATATGAATTTTTATATTTAGAATTCCCAATTTTGGAAATAATGTGCCTTGTTCCTGCTGGTGTCACGGTTATTTTTGGTTATTCGGTTGAACCAAAACAATCGCTTGTTTATGAAATCAGGAAAGATAGTAGTAATAGGAAGTTCTAATATGGATATGGTGGTAAAAACAGATCATATTCCCGTACCCGGTGAAACAGTTTTGTCAGGATCCTTCTTTATGAACCCCGGCGGTAAAGGTGCCAATCAGGCCGTAACGGTAGCAAGGCTCGGCGGTGAAGTGGTGTTTATCTCCAAGCTTGGAAACGACGTTTTCGGAAAACAATTCTCCCAGTTATTCAGTGATGAAGGTATCGATACCAGTTTTATTCTTTCTGATGAAGATTTTCCTTCAGGTGTAGCGCTTATTACAGTAGACAAAGCCGGAGAGAACAGTATTGTGGTTGCTTCCGGTGCTAATGCCAATCTTCACAGCAAAGACATGCAAAAGGCACTGGATGAAATTGCCGCAGCCAGCCTGGTGCTGTTGCAACTCGAAATACCTATGGATGTTGTGCACTTCGCAGTGAATTATGCCGCCAGCAAGAATGTAAAAGTGATCCTTAATCCTGCACCGGCCAATGAACTGAGCGAAGAATTGTTAAAGAATATCGACATTCTTACACCTAATAAAACAGAAGCGAGCATGATCTCCGGTGTGGATGTAACCAATATCGAGAGTGCAAAAAAAGCAGCAAAGGCCATTTGTTCCAAAGGTGTAAAGAATGTGGTGGTGACGATGGGGCCGCTTGGTGCGGTGATCTGCCAGGATGGGAAATTTTCGGTAGTGGCTGCACAAAAAGTGGAAACAGTAGATACCACTGCAGCTGGTGACGTATTCAACGGAGCTCTTGCTGTAGCACTTTGTAAAGGTGATAGCCTGGAAGAAGCCGTAGGCTTTGCCTGCGAAGCAGCTGCCTTATCTGTAACAAGGCTCGGTGCACAATCTTCCATTCCGTACAGGAATGAACTGATCGCAAGAAAACTGAACATCGCCAATATCAAAGAATCACAGTAGACTGGAAGAACCGGATTTTTATCAACCCTGTCCGCCGTTTTTGAAAAAGGGTTGAGCTTTTATAACGAAAAATTGCTGCCGTATGTTTATTGTAGAAAGCTATACACTAGCTATCGTCTTCTGCTTTGTTACAATGCTTTGCTGGGGATCATGGGCCAATACTCAAAAACTTGTAACCGGCAAATGGCGCTTTGAACTTTTTTACTGGGACTATGTAATCGGTATTTTACTGTTTTCCCTTCTCGCTGCTTTTACACTAGGTAGTTCAGGAGATCAAGGCCGGGGTTTTGTTGAAGACCTGCAACAGGCCAGCTCCGGCAATATTGGCAGCGCCTTCCTGGGAGGGATCATCTTCAACCTGGCAAATATCTTATTGACGGCTGCTATTTCTATTGCCGGTATGTCTGTCGCTTTCCCCGTGGGGATTGGGATTGCATTGATCCTTGGCGTAATCATCAATTATACCGGTGTTCAAAAAGGAGATCCGCTCGCATTATTCGCCGGCGTGGCACTGGTAGCCCTGGCTATTATTTTGAATGCAGTGGCCTATAAAAAAACAACGGCTTCTTCACAAAAGGCAGGCACCAAAGGCATCCTGCTTTCCGTAGCCGCCGGTGTGCTGATGTCTTTTTTCTATCGCTTCATTGCTGCATCAATGGATGTTAACAATTTTGAACAACCCGAGCCCTTAAAAATGACTCCCTATTCTGCTTTTGTCATTTTTGCGGCAGGCATCATTATCAGCAATATCGTTTTTAATACGATCATGATGCGCAGGCCGTTTGAAGGAACTCCTCTCTCATATAAAACCTACTTCCGCGGAAAATTCTCTTTGCATCTTGTCGGCATCCTTGGTGGAGCTATCTGGGGTACCGGTAATCTTTTCAATCTTATCGCTGCAGGTAAAGCGGGTCCGGCTGTTTCTTACGGGCTCGGGCAGGGCGCTACATTGATTGCGGCCATCTGGGGCGTGTTTGTCTGGAAAGAATTCAAGAATGCACCCAGGCAGGTATCGTTGCTGCTTGCAGGTATGTTTCTCTTTTTTCTGGCAGGATTGGGCCTGATCATTTATGCAGGAACTGCATAGGTCAACCCTTTCCGGATATCGGTCTTAAAATTTATTCATTATCAATTCGACACTGTTTATGAAAAGGAATTTTCTGATTGCAGCATTATGCATGTTGTCATTGATTTGGGTACAGGTAGTTGCTGCGCAAGCCTCTGTATCCGGAAAAGTAACCAATGAACAAGGGCAACCGCTCAGCGGTGTGAACGTGGTCGTTAAGGGAACCTCTAATGGTACCAATACCGGCCAGGACGGATCATTCACCATTCCGGTTCAACGAAACCAGGTGTTGGTGTTTTCATTGATCGGTCATGAATCACAGGAGCTCACTTACAAAGGAGAAGCCAGCCTGGCTATCCGGATGCAGGTCGCTTACGGCAACCTGGAAGAAGTGGTGGCAGTAGGTTATGGAACTGTGACAAAAAAAGAAGTGACAGGTTCTGTAGTAACTGTAAAAGCTAAAGACTTCAACAAAGGTGATATGAGCAATCCTATGGGTTTGATCCAGGGAAAAGTGCCAGGGCTCACTATCACCAAATCTGGCGGTAGCGATCCCAATGCCGGATTCCAGATTCAGTTGCGCGGATTAAATACCCTGTCTGCCGGCAAGAGCCCGCTCATCATCGTAGACGGCATCATGGATGCCAACATCGCTATGCTCGATCCTAACCAGATCGAATCCATCGATGTGTTAAAAGATGGATCGGCTGCTGCGATCTACGGCACCCGTGCTACCAATGGGGTGATCCTTATCACTACCAAACGTGCTGATATTGGTGATGTAAAATTTGAGATCAACAATTTTGTGTCTACAGAACAGATCATTGAGAATAACCGTTACCTGTCTGCCGACGAATACCGCGCCGCAATAGCGCAATATTATCCCGCACGTACCTATCTCGACAAAGGGCAGGATACCAAATGGATGGATGAAGTGACACGCACCCCGATAAATCAGAACTATAGCTTCACCGCATCTGGTGGAACCCGCAAAATAAATTACCGTGCTAACCTTTACTATAAATCCGATCAGTCCATTTTAAAAAATGCCAGCAACCGCACCATTACACCGTCGATCTTCATTAGCCAGACCGGTCTGAATGACCGTCTGAAAATCGATTACCGCCTGATCTATTCTTCGGTAAAGAGAAAACTGGGCAACTATGGTGTATTGGGACAGGCCACCTGGCGTAATCCTACTGAACCTGTTTATGATCCAACCAATGTGGTCAATGCAGGTTACTACACGGTTTCTACTGCTTCAGGCTACCTGAACCCTGTAGCAATGCTTGACCAGGAAAAGAACGAACGGGATGATCAGTATGTAACAGGTGATATCAATGCTTCTTTCAAATTGCTGAGTGAGCTGAAGCTTATCCTGCATGGATCTTACAATAGTTTCCGCAGTTTTGGCGGCAGCTACAAAACAAAATATTTTCCTGAAGTAGGTACTGATGGTTATGCCACAGCCGTGTCAAACTACAACGCCAATTACCTGTTTGAACCGGGTTTTGAATACAAAAAGAAATTCAATGGCCATAGCGTGCAGGTGATCGGTGGTTATTCGTATTACGAAAACCAGAATAACGGGCTTTCGGCGCTGAACTATAATTTCGACCTGGATAATTTTTCTTATTATAACATCGGTTCAGGGTATGCGCTTACAAGCGGCCTGGCAGGCATGTCTACCAGTAAGTCGATCAACAAGCTGATCGCATTCTATGCAAGAGCTATTTATAATTTCAACGAAAAATATCTGCTGTCTGCTTCAATACGTCATGAAGGATCTTCCCGCTTTGGCGCCAACCATAAATGGGGAAATTTCCCGGCAGTCAGTATCGGCTGGAGATTGAATGAAGAAGATTTTATCAGGAATGTAAAATGGATCAACAACCTGAAGCTGCGTATCGGTTATGGTGTTACCGGCAACCAGGATATCTCTAATTATCTTTCGCTTTCCCGTATTGCTGTTGGATCGCGCCAGTTCTATTATGCAGGAAACTGGATCAATTCTTACCGCCCTGCCAGTAATCCCAACCCTGATCTGAAATGGGAAAAGAAAGCAGAGTACAATGCCGGTGTGGATTTCGGGTTCCTGGATAACCGGATCTATGGCAGCATTGATTTTTATCTCAGGAGAGTATCTGACCTGCTTTGGTCATATGCAGTGCCGGTACCTCCCAATGTATACAATTCCACTTATGCGAACGTAGGCACGATGCAGAACAAGGGTGTGGAAGTATCGCTGAATGGCGACATCATCCGCTCTAAAGATCTGACGCTTACTACCACTGTCAATTACACGCTTAACCGGAACAAATTGATCTCCTTCTCTGATCCAGGCAGGGGATATACACTGCAATACCTGAAGATCAACCCGGCTGCCACTACCTGGACGCAACTGGTGCTGGAAGGGCAACCGCTTGGAAATTTCATGGCTCCTGTATTCCTCGGTGTGAATGGGTCTGGTGGTGCTATCTATGAGGATGTGAATAAAGATGGTACCATCAACCAGGAATCGGAACTCGACAGGAGAGTGGTAGGCAATGCCTATCCCAAATTCGAACTTGGCTGGAACGTATCGATGCAATACAAAAAATTTGATCTCTCCTTTTTCTTCCGCGGCGTATTCGGACAAAGCCTGTTGAATTATGAGCGCGTGTTTTACGAAAACTGGACACCTTTCCTCAGCGGCCGCAATATCCTGAAATCAACACTGGAAAACTATCCGACCTATACAGGCATTACGACTTACGATTCACGTTATGTGGAGAAAGCATCTTTCGTGAAGCTGAACAATGTATCGCTGGGCTATACGATGAGCCTGCCCAAAGGGAACAGCCTTCGCTTCTATGCAACAGGCCAGAACCTGTTCACCATCACCAATTATTCCGGTGCAGATCCTGAGGCGGTCATCAATGATTTTAACCTTAGCACCGCTACTGCGGGTACGGAGAACCTGAGTTATTTTCCTTTTACCCGGACACTGACGTTTGGTATTAATTATAAATTTTAATGCTGCTAATTATGAAACAGATAAAATATTTCATCGTGGTGATAGCTTGTGTATTTTCTACCGCGTCCTGCACCAAACTGGATGAGGAGCTATTCTCTACACTCGATGCTTCTGAATTTTATAAAACGGAACGGGAATGTATTCTTGCCATGGGCAATGCCTATGCACAGATGCAATACCGCGGCACCAGTCTCTGGGGGCTGATGGGTACAGAAACATTAGCTACTGATGAAGCTTGCTGCCCTGTAAGAACACAAGGAACTTATTTGAACAATAATGGTCTGTGGGTGAGATTGAATCAGCACAATTTTGTGGCTACGATGGACCCTGTAGGATCTTCCTGGGAGTTTTGCTTCAATACCATCTCGGCATGCAACCAGGTGATCTACCAGATCGGTGAATCACCGGCGGAATTTGCAAAGAAACCCAATATGATCGCTGAGCTGAAGGCCTTGCGCGCCTTTGCCTATTATACAGCAATAGACCTTTACGGAAATATTCCCGTGACGCTGGACTTTACGGATGTTTCACTGCCGCAGCAAAAAACAAGAGCAGAGGTGTTTGCTATTGTCGAGAAAGAGTTGCTCGATAATCTTTCATTATTGGAGGAAAAGCCTTCTGCCGATTATTACGGACGCTGCACCCGCCCGATGGCATATGCAGTGCTTGCCAAAATGTATCTCAATGCGGAAAAATGGATCGGCACGCCCCGTTATGCTGACGCGATCACGATGTGCAACAACATCATCCAACTTAACAGCTACTCACTGGAACCTGATTATTTCAAAAATTTCCAGGTTGACAATATAAGCTCCAAGGAAAATATATGGGTACTGCCTTATGACCGCAAAGTAGGTTGGGGATTGCAGATGCATCAGTACACATTGCATCCTGCACAGGCCAGTGTATATAATATCTCATCCCCGATCTGGAATGGTATGGTGGCTTCTCCGGATTTTTATGCATTGTACAATAGCAGCGATAAACGTATTAATTCCTGGATGGTAGGACAACAATACGACGCTAGCGGGCAGCCGCTGAAAACTTCTTCAGGCGCTCCGCTTGTATTCACACCTTCGATCAGCGGCTTTCAAACAGCAGGAGAACTGGATGGTGTGCGTTGCAAAAAATGGCAATTTCCCACCGGTCTGCAGACCAATCAGACCATGGACAATGACTGGGCCTTTATCCGCTATGCCGATATCCTGTTGATGAAAGCAGAAGCGATCATGCGCAGCAATGGAGGCACACCGACCCAGGAAGCGGTAGACGAAGTGAACAAGGTGCGTGAAAGAGCTTTTGGCAATACCAGCAATGATTATACAACGGCTACGCTTACTCTTCCTGAACTGCTGAACGAAAGAGGACGTGAGCTGGCATGGGAAGGGCATCGCCGGCAGGACCTGATCCGCTTTGGCAAATGGCAGGATGCGTGGTTCGGTAAACCAGTTACTGCTGCCACCAAAGAACTGTACCCGATCCCGAGTACGGCTTTGCTTGCCAATTCCAATCTGAAACAAAACACAGGTTACTAATCCGGATATGCTATAATTCATGCGCGTACGATCTTCTTTTATATCATTTATAGGCATGTTGCTGGTGGCAATATCAGGCATCCGTTGCCGTGCCGAACAGCAATCACCGGCATCGTTCAAACCTGTTGCTTATTATATTGACAGCAGGGGAGGCAACGATGGCAATAGAGGAACTTCTGCAGCTGAAGCCTGGCAGTCACTTAAGAACATAAAGCAGGGCTTGTTGCATCCGGGTGATAGCATCCGTTTTAAAAGAGGCGCTGCTTTTACCGGGCCGTTGTATATCTATGATTCAGGAACGGGTGACAATCCCATTGTGCTCACCGATTATGGAGAAGCCTCAGAGCCTGCTCCCTCTTTTACCAACCCGGTTTTTGCATTGAACAATTACGGTAATTGCGTACGCGTCAAAGGCAGTTTTGTGATCGTGGAAAATTTGTACCTGCATCACACCGCTGCTTATGTACGCGGCAGTTACACGCCTTCTTCGGGTTGGGATACTACCGTATGGGAAATGGGGGCAGTTTATATTGACAAAGAAGCAGAGAATTGCATTGTCCGCAACAACGAGTTTAATGACTGCGTAGTAGGTGTAAAAAGTTATGGCAGGAATGCAGTGATCCGCAACAACTATATTCATGATTGCAATCGCGTGTTGAAAGAATGGGGTTGGGGTCCGATAGGCATCTGGCTGGGCAATGACTACCAGGAAGCCTCCTATAATCGCATCTTTAATTATAGCGCTGTAGACCCGCGCATTGAGTGGGGGCCCGATGGTGTTGGAGGTGGAGCTGATGGAGGTGCTTTTGAAATTGATGATGCCCGCTATGACAAGTCGCATATTTCCATTCATCACAACTATACCCGCGATTGCCAGGGATTCCTTGAAATAACCTGGACTGATATTAAACAGCATCCTGTTTACAAATCATTCGATATTCATCATAATATCAGTGACGATTACCAGCAGTTTATTGCCATGTGGCAGGGTGCAGAATGCAATATTGAGAACAATACGATCGTACGGCGCAAGAAGAACGTGAATGACTGGGGTGTATTCAATATCACCGGCAGCAATACACGCAACAGGATCAGGAACAACCTGATCATTACAGAGCTTGATATCCAGATCTATAACACGGGATTGCGGACGTCGACCAATCCGCAGAATATTATTGAGAACAATCTTTACTATGCAGCATCTGGCAACCTGGTGATGGGGAAAGAAGGGCCTGGCACTGCACCCGTTTTTGCTGATCCGCTGCTGGTTAAATATTCCGGTGCAGATAAGCCGGAGGATTTTGCATTGCGCACTGGTAGTCCTGCAGCGAATAAAGGATTGCCGGGCTTATTCAATATTGATTTTTTCAACAAACCTGTTAAAGGAATGCCGGATATCGGAGCTATCGAATCTGGCGAATAATAGTATGAAAAGATTTTTTATTCTATGCAGCATTTTATTGGCCTGTTGTGCCGGCAAGGCGCAACAGCGGCCGAATATTGTTATCATCATGGCGGATGATATGGGCTATGGCGATCTGAGTTGCTATGGCGCACAAAAAATTTCAACACCCTCCGTTGATAGTATTGCGGCGCAGGGCCAGCGTTTTACTGATGCGCATACGGCTTCTTCGCTGTGTACCCCTTCCCGTTACAGCATGATGACAGGCCGTTACTCCTGGCGCACGCGTTTGCGTGCAGGCGTATCTACCTGGTTTGCCAAACCATTGATCGAACCCGGCCGTACCACACTCGCTTCTTTATTAAAAAAGAACGGATATGAAACTGCCTGCATTGGTAAATGGCACCTCGGTTTTGATTGGGCGCTGAAACCCGGTGCTCCTGCCAATGCAGACTCCATGGTATTTGATTCATGGGAAGTGAATACACAGGACTATATAGATTTTTCCAAACCAGTAAAAGGCGGGCCTGTTGAAAGAGGTTTTGATTATTATTATGGTATTTCGGCATCCAATAATATGATCCCCTTCGTGTATATAGAAAACGACAGGGTAACTCAACCGCCAACGATCAGGAAGGAATATGTCTATGATACGGACCAGGAAAGTACCCGCGCAGCTAACTGGGACCTTACCAGGATGGATGAAATACTTGCCGGAAAGGCTGTGGAAGTGATCGATAGGCATTTCAGCAAGCATGACAAAACTCCCTTGTTCCTCTATTTTGCAACCAGTGCTATTCACCGTCCCTGTTTGCCCGATAGGACCAAAGGAAAAAGCGGTGCCGGCCTCAGGGGGGATATGGTGATGGAGTTTGATTGGGTAGTAAGAGATGTGGTGAATGCATTGAGAAGAAACAATGCTTTGGATAATACCTTGCTCATTATTACATCTGATAACGGCGGTGTACCTGGTGACGCGCTGCTGCCACTGGAGCGATACAAGAAAGATCTCGGTGATCAGTATTATCCTGCTCACGCAGCTGATTATTCTCCTCAATATGTAAATCCCAAAGGCAATGCGATCGGCAAAAAAGGATGGATCACTTATGATCACCGGGCATCCGGTCCATATCTCGGGTTTAAATCAGATGCATGGGAAGGCGGTCATCGCATTCCGTTGATCATGCGCTGGCCCGGCACCATCAAAGCCGGTACTGTCAATAACAATATGGTATGCAATGCAGACATGCTGGCCACTTTTGCTGAATTGGTAGGTGACCATCTTGCTGCTGGTGAAGGAGAAGACAGCTACAGCTACCTCTCCAATATTACAGGTAAATCATCGGCACAGATCCGTCGGACACTGACCATGGTGGCAGGAGGAAGCGGCGCTTTTGTGGTGCGGCAGGGCAACTGGAAGTATATTGAACCAGGTAAGCCGGCCTGGGGACAAACTTTTTATGCCGACGGGCCAAAGACAATGGATTATCAGCTTTATGATCTGGCGAAAGATCCACAGGAGCAGCACAACCTGTATAGTATCCAGCCTGATCGCGTGAGCGCATTTAAAAAGATAATTGAGCAGGCGGAAAAACAATCGCATACTGAAGCGAACGATAAGCGATAAGGTTACAATGATTTTCTTTAAAAAGACTAAGTATGGGAAGCATAATAAAGAATAAGCCGGGGTTACATTTGTTTTTTGCTTTAGCAATAATGTTATGGTACTCTTCAATGAATGCACAACAGCCGGCAAAAAAAATGAACGTGATCTTTTTCCTGGTCGATGACCTGGGATGGAATGATGTGCAGTGCAATAATCCCAATTCCTTTTATGAAACCCCGAATATCAACTCATTTGCAAAACAGGGCATGAGATTTACCAATGCTTATGCATCCTGTCATGTATGCTCGCCCACACGTGCCAGCATCATGACCGGGAAATATCCTGCACGGTTGCAGTTGACCGACTGGTTGCCGGGAAGAAAGGATTATGCATTCCAGCAATTGAAAAATGCGCCGATTAACCAGCATCTGCCATTTGAGGACAAGACGATAGCGGAAACGTTTAAAGAAAACGGCTACCGTACAGCGATATTTGGCAAATGGCATCTTGGAGAAGACAGTTCTTCTCCTTTACAACATGGGTTTGATTACCGGGTGACTGAATGGAACAAAGGCTGGCCGCTTACTTACTATTCACCGTTCCGGTTAAAAGGACTGGAAGGCCCTGATGGAGAATACCTCACAGACAGGCTCACCACGGAAGCGCTGAAATATATTGAACAGAACAAGAATGCTCCCTTCTTTATGTATCTCTCTCATTTTGCTGTACATGATCCGATTGAAGGCCGTGCCGACCTGGTGAAAAAATACCAGGAAAAATTAAAGAAGCTACCACCACAAGCAATGCCATATATACTGGAAGGCAACCCTGACGATCCTCATCCGCTAACAAGGCAGGCGCTGGATGAAATGATACAACAAAAAGAATATGCAGGTTATTCGATCCTGCCCCATCGTACCGTTAAAATAAAACAACGGCAGGATAATGTGCAGTTTGCTGCCCTGGTAGAAAGCATGGATGAAAGCTTGGGTCGTGTGCTTACCAAATTAAAGGAACTGGGGTTGGAAGATAATACAATTATTGTATTCGTATCTGATAATGGGGGTATGTCAGGTGCCAATTTCGGCAGGCCCGGCAAAAAATTTGGTGAAGCTGCATTGGATAAGGAATTTGCTACTTCCAATCTGCCGTTGCGTGGCGCCAAAGGATGGTTTTATGAAGGAGGCATCCGTGTGCCGCTGATTGTAAAATGGCCCGGCCATAGCACCCCCAACACAACGACTGATGTGCCGGTGATCAGCACAGATTTTTATCCTACGCTTTTAAGGATGGCAGGTATTGCAGGCAATCCCAAACAAACTGTCGATGGAGTGGACTTCAGCCCGCTGATGGAAGGCGGTGGTATAAAAGAACGAAACCTTTACTGGCATTTTCCGCACTATAGCAATCACGGCATGCAAAGCCCGGGAGGGGCTATGCGTAGTGGTGACTACAAGTTGCTGGAGTATTTCGAGAATGGAACGGTGCAGCTTTTTAATTTAAGAACGGATCCTTATGAGCAGTATGACCTTGCTGCAACAATGCCGGGTAAAGTAAAAAAGATGAAAAAGCAATTACATGCCTGGCAGAAAAAAGTGCATGCAGCTAAGATGGAGCCTAATCCGGGTTACCAGCCAGATGCCACCCCACAAACGGCGACAACTCCTTTAGATACGAAGTAATGAAAAAAGATATTTTGAACTTTCAATCAATCAGTATGAAAAAAGTAAAGATGGTATTGCTCTCTTCCCTGGTAGTTGCAGGGATCTCCTGCAGCGAAAAAGGTTCTGAGTCATCTGCTCAAGGCAAATTGCCTGAGAATGTAACAATGTCTGTTGAGAAATTAAAAGACAAGATCAAAGGTGGCTGGGCAGGCCAGACCATTGGGGTTACTTATGGCGGGCCTACAGAGTTCAAGTACAATGGAACTTTTATCCAGGATTATCAGCCCATTGTATGGTACGATGGTTATCTTAAAAAG
>DATAJQ010000165.1:0-6583 GCA_036262095.1 Chitinophagaceae bacterium
ATTGTAAGAATGATATTCTCCATTATACATCGCATCTGCACTTACCGGCCCCATTTTATACTGGCCGGGAGACACAGCCCTTACTGCATAATAGTAAGTCTGTTTATTACCATGGGCATCCACAAAAAGATGCAGGCGGTCATCCCTTACATCAATGGATGTCGGGTTTGAAGCATCTTTGATCCAATCCATTCCCGGGATCTCTTTTGTTCTCGGATTTTCAATCTCGAAACCAGCTGGCAGCAGATCAGTGATAACAATATTCTCTATTGAACCAGAGAATGTCTTTTCCAGAGTTATACCAATAATCACCAGGTCGTTTTGCTTAAATGTATTTCCGGTAATGGCATTGCCAAAGCGGTCATAAAAACGCTTTCTTACTTTAATATAACTGTCTTCCTCTTTGTACGCACCGCTTGCACTGATGCCCGCTGCTTCCCATGAATAATACAGATTACCGCTTCCCTTGGTCAGCACTTCTATTTTTGCTCCTTTCAGCGCAGTTTTATCACCACGCCATTGGCCACCGTCCACTTTAGCTATTGTTTTTCCATCCACTTTTATTTCAGCCGTTACAGTGGAATTATTAGCACTGCGCGACAGTTTTCCTAAAGCCAGGAAAGCAAAAGCCCTTTCCTGTGTGCTGAGCCAGTTGCGTGTTTTCAGTTTATTACCTACGTGCTTCGCCATCACAGGCACCTGCTTATTACCGGGGTCTACCTCAATCAATGCGTTCAATGCTATGGCTTCATCCCTGATATCTGAATAATAGCTGCCGCCTGTTTGCGCCACTGATTCTTCTCCGGAAAAAGCAGCAGGCAGCATGGCTGTAAATGATTTCTTATCGCCGGCCGTAGCATAAGCTGCAGACAGAAGATAGCGGCTATCCAATGCCAGCACAGCGGGGTTGGCTTTGTAATAGTTCATTGCAGGAATATTCGTTCTTCCTGCAAGTGCCAGCACATACAATCCATAAGCCACTTCTTTGGGAGCGATCTTCTTTTGCTGGTCGCGGTTATAATAATACGTGATGGTTTCTTTATTTTTCAGGCGGTTATTGATATAACCCAGCATTGTTTCCACCAGGCTGTTATCCACATCAAAACCGGCTTTTCTTGCTTCCAGCAGGAAATGGGCAGCATAGATGGTCGTCCACCAATCCTCTCTTCCTTCTCCATCCCAAAGCGTAACAGCTCCATTATACAATTGCCGCATCTTGATCTTCCTGATAGCCTCCAGGATATTGGCATTGGCATTTGATTTATCTTTTCCGTTCAGCTGCATCAGCTCCACCATATCGCCATAATATAATTGAGGGAATGCTGAAGAAATAGTTTGCTCTGTACATCCATAAGGATATTGTACAAGGTAACGCAACTGGTCGCCCAATTCCAGTACAGGTGAGCGGCTTACCACCAGGTTATAATCGGTGCTGCCGGGCATAAAATCACCAAGTCCGATATTGATTGCCTGCGTGCTACCTCCTGCAATTACACCGCTTCCGGTACGCTTCTGTAAAGTGGAAGGCGGTCGGACACTGATCTCTGTCTCATCTTCAAACTTCCCCCCTGCCCCATTGGCCAGTATCTTTACTTTGCCGATGCCGATCACGGGGTCAGCTACAATCCGGAAAGAAGCCCTTGCTTCAGATTTTGCAGCAACAGGCAACGATTCTGAAGAGCCGCCTACAACCTTGATGCCACCTTCTACTTTGATATTGGCAGATATAGTTGTCGGTTTATCTGTTGTGTTACTCAATGTCACGGGTACATTCACGGTATCACCCGGGCTAAGGAAACGCGGCAGGGCGGTACTGATCACAATAGGGTCGGCCACCGTCATCGTATTTTCACCTGAACCGAAGCGTTGTCCTTTATAGGAGACAGCCATCAGCCGAATCTCACCACTGAATTGCGGCACATCAAACTCAAATTCTGCTTCACCGCTTCCGTTTGCTTTTTTGATCCCGCTCCAGTAGCTCACTATTTTCACGCGCTTGGCAGGCATGGGATTTACACGGCGATCCATACTCAATTCCCCATCGCCACCAGTACTGCTAAGCCTTGCTCTTACTTCAGCAAACAACAGCGGGTAAAGATCATAGGCTGTTACCTGCAATGCTTTTTGCTGATAGAAATAATTATATGGATCAGGTGTTTTAAAATCGCTTACCTGCAACACTCCGTTGTCTACAGCGGAAAGTGTTACATAACTGCCTGGTGCCGCTTTCACTTTTATTTTCTGGTGCGTTTTTGAGCGAACACTTTTTGATGCAGCAATCTCGACAGGTATCTGCCGGCTTTTCTCTTCCACTTTCACGTTCTGAAAGCCATGTGCCACTGTAAGCGGAATATCCGATACCTCATGTGGTTTGATCAGCGTGGCGGTGATATACGCATTAGGCACATGTTCCCCTGTAAGCTTCAGGTCAAGACTGGCTGTACGATCATTGACCGTAACATATTCATAAGAAATAAGATGATCGGTTTCCATGGTTACCAGCATTCTTCCACTGAAGGGTGTTTTGAATAATGCTTTCACCGATTCTCCGTTGGTGTAAGATTTCTTATCCAGTTCTATCTCAATATTTCCTTCATTGTTCACTTCAAAAGAATTGTTATCCCCTCCCCAGTTGCCATAACTATAAAAACTGCGGCTTACATAACTGTTTGCACCATTGCGATACACCCTTACCTCATAATCGCCTGGAGAGCGGGGGATATAACTGAATACGGTGTTATTGCCAATTCCCAACTGCACAGAAGTCATCAGCCTATCCTGTTTCTGCGATTCGTAGCGGAAATAGCTGCCGCTCTTCGACAACACAGTACGGTATTCATGTTTGATCACTTCCACTTTGGCTGTGGAGTTAACCACATTACCATCTTTATTTACAGATACCAGTTCAAATTTTGCCGATTGATTCAGCGGGAAATAATACATCCAGTCATATTTAATACCATAAAAAATATCCTGGGTATAAATATCCGCCGAAGCCATCCTGCTTACCGGTCTGCCGGTTTCATCAAACACGGTAGTATAAAAATTGGTTTGCAAAGCACCCATGTTGGCATACTGTGCCGGCACTTCATACGATTCTGAAGCATTGCCTTCAGCATCAGTTTTACCTTCCTTCACCTGCTTATCAAAGAATGTATTCTGATTAGCCAGGCTGAAATCATAATTATTGAATTTTTCAGGAGAAAAAACTTTTTGCTTTACCTGTATCTCAGTTTCATAATTCCTGTTGGCAGCGGGTGGCCCAAAGAAATTCATGGCATTGATAGACAAACGGGACGATTCGCCCGGTTTAAGAGAAGCATTTGCCAGTTTGGTGGTAACCCTGATACGGTCAGGCACAAATTCCTCAATGGAGAAATTGCGGGACGCCAGCAACACATCATTCGATGTGTATACTTCCAGTGTATAGCTTCCTGTGATAGCAGACCCGGCAATATCAATGCTGCCCTCCAGGGAACCCTCTTCATTCAGGTTTTTCCTGAACGATTTCAATTCCTTTCCGTTTGGCATCAGAAATTTCATCTTCAATGGAATATCACCCGGTGCATTCCATTGGCGGTCGCGGATGATAACCGAGAAATTCACTTTTTCGCCGGGGCGGTAAATATCTCTTTCCGCATACACAAAGGCATCCAGTCCTGAAGGATTGTTCCGTTTTCCACCTACTGAAAACCGAGAAGTATTCACTCTTGTGTTATTAAAAGGGAGGTAATTGAAATCATTGGCTGTTTTGGCAATGACCATCGCAGGTTTGAAACCGCTAAAATCTTTTTTGGTATAAGCAATAGAAGCCACTCCGCTTTTATCGGTAGCACCTGTTCCGATCAATTGGTTATTGCCCCCATACACCATAATGTTCACGCCAGACACTGGCTCTGCGGTTTTGATAGAATTGGCAAAAACAACTATTTTATCCTCTCCCTGTTTGGCGATCAAACCAAGATCAGACAGGGAAATAAAACGGCTGTCCCTTACCCAGTAGTCCTTGGTCGACCGGATCATTACATGGTAGATCCCATTGAAATCAGGCAACCGGTCCTCAAACTGGGAGATGTTGAGTAAGCGACCGGCACCGCTTTTAGGCAATGAGCGGGTATCAATTTCTTTTTCATAGATCACATCACCCAGGGAAGCATCTACATAACCTCCTTCGTAATCCCCTTCATAATAATCATAATTGGATGATTCCTGTGGGTAATACCCGTTACGCTGGGCAAGCAACAGGTTGTTCTCGTATATTTTTGAGATCACCAGTTTCACCTTCTCCACATTCGTGATCTTTACTTCTATGTTGCCGGAACCTTTTTTGGAAAGGTAAACGGCTTTGTTATTGGTAAACCGTATACCGGCTTCCAGTTCGCCAAACGCCACACTGCCATTATACTCTTCTTTCAGAATACCGCCAATCTTCCCTTTTAGTCCTTTCGCAATGGTGACCCCATAGCTTTTCTCGATATTGAACTGACTGCTCCGTATGGTGAACCCGCTTTCATCGGGAGTGACGGTGAAACTAAGATCCGGGTCAAGTTTTACAAATGATTTCAGGCTTTCATCACTCAACTGCTGGCTGGTGATCACCCGTACGATCCCATCTGTGCCATCATGCTCCGCTTCCATATCCTGTATCGTCAGCACATAAGGTGAAGGAATAGTGAGGGAACTGGTAATCGCTTCCGCAGTAGCATTTTTACCGCCTTCCGGTTTCAGGCCTTTATCTATAATGATCCTCGAAGAAAGATCATTTTCGGATGCTTTAATACCGTTCAGCCTTACCGATATCCTGTTGTCGGCCGACAAAGTGATCAGTGAATAGTCCTGTTTTTTTCCTCCGATCTCGATCTGCAATCTCTCTTTCAGATCGGCAGGATTGACCCGGTAGTTAAAGAACAGGTCCAATTGAGGAGAAGCCGTTGTGCTGCTTTCACCCATCCAGATCACCTGGGAATTATCCAATTGGAGCGCAGGAGTATGAAAACGGATATTATCCCCGTCGCTCACTTTATTGTATTTGCTGAACCGAAGCACAGTGCTTTTTATACTGGCAGTGTAGTTGGTAGCAGGGTCAAGCGGCTGGGAAGGAGAGAATATCAGTTGGTCAGGGCTTTCCCAACGATATCTTCCTTTGATAGCAGGCTCAAACGAAATATACTCCGTAGAATCCCATACATTAAGCAGGGAATCTGCGATCATGCTTTGATTAAAACGGAACTGAAGGTTGCCCAGCAGGGGCACTTCATCTTTAGCATTGGTATAACTGAGAACTACAGCATTGCGGTTGCAAGCAGATACGGCAAGAGCAGCCAGCAGAATGGCTGCCAGGAATCTTTTAATGTGCATAAGATCAGGTTGACGGGTTCAGTTTTGGAATGTAGAAGGTAAACAAATTCATTGGAACTTAAAAAAGCTATTGGCGCTTTTTAAGCAAAGCGTATGCCTTTATTAATAAACAGGGGGATAAATAAAATTAAGGAGGAATGCTTTTATCCGCTAGCTGGCAGAAATCCGCAATCATGTATGCAGGAATTTGTGGCAAGATAACACACGGCAGATTGCATCTCCTAATACAATTGAATAAATATTTGTTAACGGTATGATCGTATACGCATCAAGTAAGCAAGTGCCTGTTTATCTTTACTGCGATACTTTTCTGTAGCAGGTATGAAACTCAGGTTCACCAGGCACCATATCATCCGTTTGCTGAAGCGAAGCGCCATAGCTATCCTGGGTTTATTCATTCTTTTCCTTTTGCTGAACTGGATCTGGCCTTTGCCTGACAGGATCGATTATTCATCCATTCTTACAGACAATAAAGGTGAAGTGATCAATGCCAGCCTGACTGTTGATCAGAAATGGCGGATGAAAACAGAATTGGAGGAAATATCTCCTTTACTCCGGAAAACAATTATCGCTAAGGAAGATAAATACTTTTACAGCCATCCGGGTATTAACCCGGTAGCTGTTGGCCGTGCTTTTTTTAAGAACATCTTCCGGTGGAAGCGCACCTCAGGTGCCAGCACTATTACGATGCAGGTGGCCAGGGCTCTTGAACACCGCAAACGGACCTTACCCAACAAGATCATCGAGATGTTTCGCGCCCTGCAACTGGAATGGAAATATGATAAGGATGAAATATTGCAGCTTTACCTGAACCTGGTGCCTTATGGCGGCAATATCGAAGGGGTGAAAGCCGCCGCCCTTCTCTATTTCAATAAAAATCCTGACCATCTTTCCCTCGCAGAAATAACAGCACTCAGCATTATTCCCAACCGGCCATCCAGCCTGGTGATCGGGAAAAATAATGACCGTATCAGGGAAGAGCGGAATCGCTGGCTGCAGAAATTTTCGGAAGAAAAGATATTTACCGAAAAAGAAATTGGTGATGCACTGGCCGAACCGCTCACCGCAAGCCGGGGAACTGTTTCGCACTATACCCCGCATCTTTTTTACAAACTTTCCCGGCAGCAGAAAGGATTGATCCAAACGCATATTGATCTTAACACACAACTGAAAACGGAAAAGATCGTGGAGGATTATGTGCGGGTGCAGCGGTTAAGAAATATCC
>DATAJQ010000166.1:0-1519 GCA_036262095.1 Chitinophagaceae bacterium
GAAAAGCGCGATCGGTCAGCGCGATGCCCTGCGTTATGAAACAGGCTTTCAGAAAGCTGGTTTTATCGGCAATATCCTGGACAATGATCTGCCCGCAGATTATGTGGACCAGCAAAGCAGGATCGTAGCCAATATCACCAAAGCAGACATCGATGCATTGGCCAAAAAATGGGTGAATGCAGGCAAAATGAATGTGCTGGTAGTAGGCGATAAAGCGAAAATTCTGCCTGGTCTGCAAAAACTGGGTTATGAGATCATTGAACTGGATACAGACGGAAAACCAGTTGAAAAGAAAGGATTCTAATTAAGATTATTCAGAAAGTTAAAGGCTGATCCCTGGGGATCGGCCTTTTTTTGTGCCTGTTGCAGCCAAAATAAAAGCGGCCCTTGAGAGGCCGCTTTTCCGCTAAGCAGTTAGAAAGGCGCGGATACAAAACCAACTATGTAAATATTTTTAAGCAGTTAATTCGGGCGCAGTTCCAGGAACCGCATAATAGAGACAAAAACAAATTTGCTTGTGCTGCACAAGGCCATAATTTTTTTTAAAATAACTAAGAATTAACTGAAAAAAAGGCAGTCTATTGATAGACTGCCTTTTACAAATTATGTTTTTGTTAAACTTATCAAATAGGGCTAGAACCAGGCTTCCTTAAATTCCTCCGTTACCCGGGCATCCTGCAGCTTCCTTCTCCTTCTTCTTACCTCAGCCTTATGCTTGAACATAGTTATCACCATCAGCGGGATAAAGAGCAGCGTCAACGGCGGAATACCCATGAAAGAGATCCATTTGCCTCCAAACATCCTGCGCATCGGGCGCTTCAGCCTTTCAGCGATCAGGTACATGCTGGGCACCATGATCAGGGTCATAAAGAAAGCGAAGGCCAAACCGAAGATGATGGTCCATGAGAGCGGTTTCCAGAACGCCACGTTATCACCGCCAAAGAAGATATGCGGGTTCAGCTCTGAAAACAGGGTCACGAAATTGATGTTGAAGCCGACTGCCAGTGGTATCAGCGCCAGGATAGCAGCCAGTGCCGTCAGCAATACGGGGATGATCCTCGTTTTACCGGCCTGTACCACGGCTTCCCGGGTTTTCAGTCCCCTGGTCCGTAATTCATCAGCAAATTCAATCACCAGGATCCCGTTCTTGATCACAATACCTGCCAGGCCAAGGATACCTACACCGGTCATGATAGTCGATAATTCCATACCCGTGATCGAGAAGCCCAGCAGCACCCCGATAACGCTGAACACGATCTCTGTAAGAATGATCACTGATTTGCTCACCGAATTGAACTGGATCACCAGGATCAGCAGGATCATCAACAAGGCGATCAGCAATGCCTTACCAAGGAAAGCAGAGGTTTCAGCCATCTGTTCGCCTTCACCTGTTTGCCTGATCGTTACATCGTTGGGTTTATCTTTGAAATTAGCGATCTCACGGGCCAGTTGCTGATTCACTCCATCCGGTGTAAATCCTTGTGAGCTCAATACGTTTGAACGAAGCGTTATCACCCTC